>NZ_DGTE01000007.1:0-22866 GCF_002393675.1 Streptococcus sp. UBA4344 | reverse complement strand
AGCAAAACAGAAATGATAATAAGAATACTCATTGCACCATTTAATGAAATGACGACCGAGTTTACATTTTTTATCATTGAAGCATTTTGACTGACTGCCGAAACTTGTTCCATAGCCAATAATTTAGTTGCCATATCTTCAATATTCTTACCTGAATGATTCTTTAGAGTGATTAGATACGCATTATCTTTAACACCATCATTAAAAATCTTTTCGTAAGCTTTTTGTGACATAAATAGATAATGACCGACGTTCATTTCAGCCACTGCCGAAACTTTAATGGAACGTTTCTGACCATCTTGATCTTTTAAGTCAAAGGTATCACCCGCTTCAACCCCATACAAACTAGCAAGTTTTTCTGAAATGATAACACCATCATCGGTTAAAGATAAATTGTTTCCTGTCTTTGCATCTTTAAGGTGAATAAAATCACCAAAATCTTTGCCTTGACTAACCATGATTGAAATATCTTGTTTATCACTCAAGTCTGAAATGTTTTCTGTTAAATGTGACAAATAGATACTTTGGTATTGGGATACTTTATCAGAATCTAGGAATTCTTTTAACTCTTTTTGATTACTACTATCATCATTTTTCACCACAATCATATCATAAGGCATCAAACGTGAGAATTGATTATCAATAATTTTACCTAAAGAAGATTGAATACCAAGACCAGCAAATAGGAGAGCTACCGAGCCAGCAACACCAAATATAGTCATCAGCATACGCTGTTTGTAACGAAAGATATTACGTGCGGTTACTTTATGAGTAAATGATAAACGACGCCAAATAAAGGCCAAACGCTCCAAGAAAATTTTTGAACCTTTAACCGGAGGTTTTGGTAATAACAATTGTGAAGGTTTCTCACTAAGTTCTTTTCTGGCGATGATAAAAGCTGGTAAAACCGCACTAACCAGTGCAAATACAACTGCAATAAGGGTATATGACCAATAGAAATAAAGATTGGTACTTCCTAAAGTCGTATCACCAATCACGATTTCTGCAATCACTCGTGATAAAACATAATGACCTCCCAAAACTCCCAAGATGGTACCAGTCATACTGGCAACAAAACCATAGATAACAAATTTCTTGATAACATCACTATTGCTGTAACCAAGAGCTTTTAAAACACCAGAATTTGTTCGCTCTTCATCAACAAATCGTGTCATCGTTGTAAATGTGACTAAAGCAGCAACAACATATAAAACAACAGGAAAAATATTTCCGATACTTCCAATACTTGAGGTGCTAGAGGCATATGTTTGATAACCACCTCCACCTGGTAGAGTAGAACGAGTATAGGTCGTATATGTCGGCTCTTTCATTGCATCAATCTTACCTTGAGCTACTTTGATTTGTTTTTCACTCTCTGTAATTTGAGATTGTGCCTGTTCAAGAGAACTTTGTGCTGCTAGCTGCTGTTCTTTAGGCAGTTGAGCAAGCATTTCTTTTTGGGTTTCTAGTTGTTTTTTGGTTTCATCGACTTTTGCTTGGCTATTATCAATTTCTGCCTGAGGTTTTGAAGTCAATTCTTTTAAGCGCTGACTTGGATTATCTGAAAGCAAGTCATCTAATGTATCCTCTTTTTGAGCAATTTTTTCTTTATAAGCTTCAGAAAATGGATTTAAATCTTTTAAGTCATCATAGCGAATTCTAACAATAGTATAATAGTCACTATCAAAAGCTGATTCTGGAACTATAGCATAGTATTTCAATACGCCATTTCCTGCACTTGAGGTTCCAAGACTAGATTTTGAAAGCAATTCTGATGAATTAACAAAGCCAACAACCCTGAAAGCTGTCTGTTTTAAAATGCCTTGTTCATCAGATTGGGTAAATGTAATAGTATCTCCAAGATGATACTTCTTCTTCATAGTTGAAGCAAGAGCAATCTCATCAGATGTTTTAGGATAAGACCCTGAGACAAGTTCATATTTTGAAATCTTCTTACTCTTTGAAAAAACACGAATAGCATCATCAGTATTTTTAATAGTAACGTCTGTTAAATAGCCATACTCAACATGACTATTTTTAATCGAATCGAGTTCTTTTACATCATCTTCACTAAAGCCATAACTAGCTATGACTGATAAATCCATAGCATTTTGCTTTTTCAAGTAATCACTAGCTGTTCTTTGCATATCAGGGCCTGTTACTTTTAATGCTACAAAAGCAAAGGCTCCAAGCATCATCAAGAGCATGATAGACAAAAAACGACCTTTAGAACTACCAATTGATTTTCTGATATCTTTCCAATAAGTCTTTTTTGACATAGCACTCACCTCAATATTCTAACGTCTCAATATCTTGAGGGTGCTCATTAACTTCAATACTGCTTACAGTAGCATCATGCATGTGAATAACACGATCAGCAATCGGTGCAAGGGCAGAGTTGTGTGTCACGATAATAACTGTTGAACCTTTGTGACGAGACATGTCTTGCAAAATCTTCAACACTTGTTTTCCGGTTTGATAATCAAGAGCTCCTGTCGGTTCATCACAAAGTAGTAATTTTGGGTTTTTAGCCACCGCACGCGCAATTGACACACGTTGCTGTTCACCACCAGAAAGCTGCGCTGGAAAATTATTCAAACGTTTACCCAAGCCAACATCAATCAAGGTCTGTTCAGCGTCTCTTGCGTCTACTACAATTTCTGATGCCAATTCAACATTTTCTTTTGCTGTTAAATTAGGGACTAAATTATAGAATTGAAAAACAAATCCGACATCGTTACGACGATATGTTGTCAATTCTTTAGCATTATATTGAGAAATATCAACACCATCAATCAATACTTGACCTTCATCGTTGGTATCCATCCCACCAAGAATATTTAAAACCGTTGATTTTCCGGCACCTGATGCTCCAAGAATAATCACTAACTCTCCCTTTTCGATAGCAAAGTTAATGTCATTATTTGCTACAATTTCAGTTTCACCAGTTTTATAACGCTTGTATGAGTGCTTCATTTCAATATAAGCCATAAAATCACCTCTTTGTATTTCTTAATTAAACATGTTGTTGATTTAATTCGAGGAATAGTATATAATTTTCACAATTATTAAACAAGGACAAAAATAGACAATCTGTTCATTTTAGCTATATCCAAGAAAGGAGAGTTATTTTGGCAAAAAGACAAACCGAAACCACGAACTATCTCAAGCAGGCTTTAGCAAAACTCTTATTAGAAAAAAGCTTTGAAGAAATTACCATCTCTGATTTAACAAAAACTGCCGGAGTTAACCGTGGGACGTTCTACCTCCATTACGTTGACAAATATGATATGATGGACCAATTAAAACATGAAACTCTTAATGATTTGTTAGCTATTCTCAACACCGACTCCCTTTATACCGATACTCCAAAAGTTATCACACGTTGCCTTGATTACGTTCGTGACAATTTCAAATTAACTTATGCACTTTCAAAATCATCATACTCTAATTTTTCCAAGACCGTCAAAGATTTTATCTACAATTTTCTTTTGACCATCCCAGATTTCAAAGAAATCCTTGTCACCTACTATGGAATTCCTTTCCAGTATGCTACTGAGGTTTATTTGTCTTCTATTGAGAGTATTATTTCACTGTGGGTGAATAATGGTGGCAAAGAAAGTACTGAAGAGTTAACTGAGATTATTCTCAAAGTTGCTTCACTGGATAAAACTCTTTAAGAGTCATAAACAAAATCCCTCACCTAGACAAACTAAGTGAGGGAATTTTTTAAATTGATTTTACCGCATTGATTGCTGCTTGATAGTCTGGCTCTGAGTTTACATTTTCCAAGTATTCAGCATAAACCAAATGATTATCAACATCTAAAACGAGTACTGCTCGCGCTAAAAGATGCCATTCTTCCATTAAAAGACCATAAGCCTTACCAAAACGATTATCGTAGTAATCAGACATCATAATGGCTTTATCAAGTCCTTCAACACCACACCAACGTGCTTGTGCAAAAGGAAGATCAGCTGAAACAGTAATCACAACAGTATCATCCATATTAGATAATTCTTGATTAAAGGTACGAGTTTGTGTAGAACAAATGCCAGTATCAATTGATGGGACGATACTAATCACTTTTTTCAAGCCAAAAAAATCAGATAAACTCTTAATAGTTAAATCAGATGTTCGTAGTGAAAAATCGGGCGCAACATCGCCAATTTGAAGTTGTTTACCAACTAAGTTTACAGGTTTTCCAAGAAAAGTTGTCATATCTATTCCTCCGTTATAAGGGGGCTCTTTTTCCACCAAATATAATACTAAATCAGATGAATAAGCCTTTTATTCATCTCTTATTTTACCGAAAAATGACTTTTAAAACGAAAAATATGCTCGGAAATCATAGGTATTTACTAGCTTCTCTGATTGAAAGTGAAGACAATTTTTCTTCATTTTTAGCTAAAAACTGTCTTACCCAATCAGGATTAACCTTTGAAATATCACGTAAAGCCCAGCCGATGGCTTTATTGATAAAGAATTCTCTTGAACCAAGATTCGTTAAAAGAATCCATTCTAACAATTCTAGCTTCGTTTTCTTTTTTCGGCCAAGTTGATGAAGTATGGCTATACGACGAAACCAGAGATTGTCATCTTGAGCCCATATTTTCATAACATCATCTACTCTAGTATCCTCTAAACCGATTCGACCAACAATTCCTGCTAACACATCGATACTGTCCCACCACTGCTTACTTGAAATAAATGGCTTTATCTTTTTAATATCTTCAAAAGTCAGGTATTTTTGAAAGGCACGTAAATAATCAAGTACCAAGTACTGATATTCACGATGCTTATCTTCCCAACAGTGATCTAAAAACGCCCAATCTACTGTTCCCTTTTTTTTCTCAATAGCTATAAATTCTTTGTAAATTGCCCGTCGATTCGGGGTTTGAATGCCATAAAACAAAAAACGATTTTTCATGTAAGCTGACATTTCTTGAGCCTTTTTAGGATTGGCATTAGCTTCAAAAGATCGACAAATGTCATCATATTTTGACATAAACTTCCTCCAAAAACTATCGTATTATCATCTAAAAATCATTCTATCAAAAAGCAGCCTGTTTGGCATACAGACTGCTTGCTTTTACCCTATGAACTTAATACGAATCACCAATTAGATTTTTTCAAATGCCAAACGCAAATCTTCAATCAAATCATCTGCGTTTTCAAGACCAACTGACACGCGGATTTGATTACGAGTAACACCACAAGCTAGAAGATCTTCTTCAGAAAGTTGTTGGTGAGTTGTTGTCGCTGGATGCACAACCAATGATTTAGCATCAGCAACATTAGCTAAATCTGAAAAGATTTCAAGGTTATCGATGAATTTATGTGCTTCTTCTTGTCCACCTTTGATATGGAAAGTAAAGATTGAACCCGCTCCTTTAGGGAAATATTTTTGAGCCAATTCATAGTATGGACTTGATGGTAAGCTAGGATAATTAACCTTCTCAACTTTTGGATGATTTTCCAAAAATTCAACGATTTTTTTAGTATTTTCGATGTGACGGTCAATGCGAAGCGATAGTGTTTCAAGACCTTGTAAGAGCAAGAAGGCACTAAATGGTGACAAAGCGGCACCAGTATCACGCAACAATTGTACACGCAAAGCTGTAATAAAGGCTGCTGTACCAATATCACGTGTATAGCTAATATTGTGATAAGATGGGTCTTCCTCTACGAATTGTGGGAATTTTCCTGAAGCTTCCCAATCAAATTTACCTGAATCAACAACAACACCGGCAATGGTTGTTCCATGACCTCCGATGAATTTTGTTGCTGAGTGAACGGCAATATCTACCCCATGTGAGAAAACATTGATAAGATATGGTGTTCCGAAAGTATTATCTGACACCAAAGGAATTTTATGAGCGTGAGCAATATCAGCAATCTTTTCAATGTCAGGAATATTGATGACTGGATTACCAAGAGTTTCAATAAAAACAAGTTTTGTATTGTCTTGAATGGCTGCTTCAATTTCTTCAAGATTAGCAACATCGACAAATGTTGTTGTTACACCGTATCGTGGAAGTGTTTCTTTAAGCAAATTGAATGTTCCACCATACAGTGTTGTGGCTGCTACCACATGATCTCCAGCGTGTGCCAAGCCTAAAACTGCGTAAGTAATAGCTGCCATACCTGATGATGTAGCGAGTGCTCCTACACCACCTTCTAGGGCAGCAATACGATTTTCAAAGACTTCAACTGTTGGATTCCCAATACGTGAATAGATATTCCCTGGTTTTTTTAAACCAAATAAGTCTTCACCTTCTTGAGCATTATCAAAAACATATGATGTAGTTTGGTAAATTGGAACAGCACGAGATTTAGTGACAGGGTCAACAGTTTGACCAGCGTGTAATTGCAAAGTTTCAAAATTATATTTTCGTGTCATGGCATGTACTCCAATCATTAAAATTTCTGAATGTACATACAATTTTACACTCTTTTAAAAAACTTGACTAATACTTATTAAAAAAGACTAGATATAGTTTCAAACTATACCCCTCACTCAAAGGCTCTGGCAAAACGCTGGGTATCTAGTTCAATCTGTTCTGACTGAGCCAAAGCTGAAATAACTGCTACACCATCAGCCCCAGTTTGACGTATAGCAGCAACATCACCAAAAGTAATCCCGCCAATTGCTACGATTGGAATTTTTGGATCCAGTTCACGCATTTCTCTCAAGCCTTTTAAGCCGATGACTTGACCAGCATCAGATTTAGAAGACGTTGGAAAGACAGGACCAACACCAATATAATCAACTTTCTCAATATCAGACAAATAGTATTCTTTGCTATTTCCGACAGATAAACCAATAATCTTATCAGGAAATAATTTTCTTACCTGACGAACCGGCATATCATCTTGACCAATATGAACACCATCAACACCAATTTGCAGAGCTAAGTCAATATCATCATTGATGAGAAATAAAACGTGATATTTTTGGCAAAGCTCTTTAACTTTTAATGCCATAGCTGTCTTTTCTTGCCCAACGAGCGCTCCTTGGCCTTTTTCACGAAATTGAAAACAGGTTACACCAGACTTAAAAGCTGCCTCAAGTGTACCTAGGAATTTTCCCTTAGGGCAATTTTGGGTGCCACAAATAAAATAAACTTGTAACTGTTCTTTATTCACAATAATCCTCTACTTTTTTCAATCTTTTAACGTCTTGATTGCTAATCTGACAAAGGGCATCTAAAAAGGCAATCTGAAAACTACCTGGTAATCCTTTACCTGATGCCTCTTCTGCCATTTCACCAGCAATATTATAAATAGACATAGCTTCTTCCAGACAAGCTAATAAATCTCCTTTTTTAGCCAATCCGATGAAAGCCGCTAAAACCGCACCAAGTAAACAACCTGTTCCCGTCACCAATGGCATTATTGAACTACCATTTTTAAGAAGTTTCACTTGCCCATTGACAGCTATAGCGTCTATCTTTCCGGTGATAACCACTGGGATATTTAGTTTTTGATTGGCTAGCAGAGCTAAGTGACCAATATTGTCTACATCAGCTGAATCAACCCCTTTACTAGCTACCTCTTCCCCAATAAGCGCAGCAATTTCTCCAGCGTTCCCTCGCAATAGTGAAATCTTATGATGTTCAACCAAATCAAGTGATACTTTTTTACGATAAGCACCTGCACCAGCTGCAACAGGATCTAAAACGGTTGGAACTGAATATTTTTCAGCAATATCTAAGGCATCTTTATATAGTTGCCAACTATCTTCTTTCAAAGTCCCAATATTGACTAAAAGACCACTTGCATTTGGTAAAAAATCTTCCAAATCTAGTTGGTATTCACTCATTGCAGGTGAAGCTCCCAAAGCCAAAAGACCATTGGCCGAGAAATTTTTAACAACATTATTCGTCAGACAAATAGTCAAAGGCTTTTCTTGTCTTAAATCGTCTAAATATGTCATTTAATCTCCTTTATACGTCACATGATTTACCGGACCATTACCATGACCAAGTTCAGGAGCTGTTTTAATGGCTTCTGTAATAAATCGTTTGGCTGTTGCTACTGCTTCTTGGACGGTATGACCTTTAGCTAATTCCGCTGTGATAACAGCTGCATAGGTACAACCAGTACCATGTGTGTGTTTAGTTGGAATTCGTTCAGCAGAAAATGTCATCACTTGACCATCTTCTAAGAAAAGAAAATCTTTTGCTTCAGTTTCCAAATGCCCACCTTTAATCACAACGTTTTTAACACCGTATTTTTCTTTAATGGCTTTACCTGCTTTAAGAATCGCAGCCTCATCTTTCAATTCTTGTCCAAAAAGAACTTCTGCCTCTGGTAGATTTGGCGTAATAATCGTCGCTAAAGGTAGCAATTTTTCTTTCAAAGCTTCAACAGCTTCTTGGCTAATCAAGCGGTCACCACTGGTTGCCACCATAACAGGGTCTAAGACATAGGGACATGAAATAGTATTCAAATACTGACTGACTCGTTCAATGGTTTCAACTTCAGCTAACATCCCTGTTTTAATCGCATCGGGAGTAATATCAGAAAAGACACTCTTTAATTGTTCATCAAGAATGGTTTGATCCAGATTACAAATAGCCTGAACACCTTTGGTATTTTGTGCCACGAGACTGGTAACAACAGCCATGCCATAGACACCACGCGCTTGAAAGCTCTTTAAATCCGCCATGATTCCCGCACCACCACTTGGATCTGTTCCCGCGATGGTTAAAGCGACATTTAATTTAGACATTTCTTACCTCCTCTGGCCATTCTTCTTGATCTACTGCCATTTGAAAGAAATTACGTTCATGTTGGCAACTTTCTAAGAAGACACGAATGACTTCTTTTTTATTTTCTTCTGGTAGTTGTTTGCTATAACGTTTTAATAAGTCAAAATAAGTTGGCAAACATGATGTTGCCCCATCACCAGCATAAAACTCAAACCATGTTTTAAAAGGATTCTCATCAGCAATTTTGCCACTTGCAAGAGCTTTTTGAGCAACTTGCTGATAAATCCACGGGCAAGGAAGCATAGCCGCAAGAATATATGATGGATTATCTTGATAAAGTTGATAATACATGTGCTTAATGTAGTGACCAGAACTTGGATACCAAGCTTTATCCTCAATAATATCATGATAATCTCTACCAGCAGCTTCAGCTAAAATATGATGAGCTCCAACTTCATGATTAAAAATGAAATCAATCTGACTTAAAAAGAAATTTTTAATTGCTTTATCTGGAATTCGCGCAAATAATTGGGCATAGATGTCAGCAAATTTCTCCAAATAAATCGCATCAGCCTTTAAATAATGACAAACGGCCTCTTTTGACAAATTTCCTGCAATCATATTCTGGATAAAATCATCTTGATAAATCTTATCAACAAAGATAAGACTACGTTTTTTCATTTCATTAATCATTTTTTCTTCCTTTACAAATTTTTTAAAGTCATTTAAACATCGAATAGTGTAAAATCTCTGTCCTTGATTATCTTGAGGATTATCAGCGTTTGATAGGTAAATTCCTTTAATACCACATTTTTGAGCTTCAACTAGATTTCGAGAGCTGTCTTCTAGGTAAATAACTTTTTCGCCATTAAGAATTTCTTTATCAAGCAAGAAACGATAAAAAGCTTCAGTTTTATCCGCAAATCCTTCCTCAATACAAGAATAGATTTTAAAAAAGTATTTCAATACTGCTTTTGATTCAAGACCTATTTTAGCCAAATCATCATAATTTGAAGTGACCGCATAGATCACATAACCCTCTCTAGACAAATCTGCTAAAAACTCAGCTGCATGAGGCATCAGCAAGACTTTTTGATAAGCTTTAACTAGCTGCTCTTTAACTTTTTTGGCTTGATAGACCACATTTTTCTTCGCAAATAAATTAGCTAAATATTCTTGTGCTTCTATCATGTTTAAGCACCAAAGCTGCTTCTTAATTGACTGAGTATATGGGATGTTTGCATGTGATAATACTTGCTCTATAACCTCGTCCCATAATCCATAAGAATCAAAAATCACACCATCTAAATCTAGAAAAATAACCTTTTCAGCTTTATTTTTGAGCGACAAGGGCAACATAACCTCCTTTGTCGTATCCTTCAATCGGCTCTTCCACAAAATCATTAGTGTAGATTGGCTGAGCAGTTAGAGTTTGGAAATAACGAATGTTTGTCATACCAAGTTCATCACGAAGAATATTTTCTTTTTCAAGTGGCGAATGAAAAATGGCGGAGCGGACAAGCTCGATTGGATAAGGGAAAGTTGGTGCAATTTCTTTAAAGATTTCCTTGTCATACTCACCAACATGTGCAGCAAATTTGTACAAAATGCCATAAGCGCTTTCGACAGGCACATCAAGCAAGATTAAATGTCCACCTTTTTTCAGAGCTTTATGACAATTTTGGTATGCTGCTGATAAATTTTTGATATAACTTGAACAACCATTTAAATAAATGACATCATAAGCATTTGGAGTCAATTGGCTTGTTTCAGCATCGCCAATCTTAACAGTCATACCACGTTTTCTGGCAATTTCAGCCATGTCATTTGAAGGTTCAACACCACGTTGAACTTTGATACCATATTCACGATTGAGTGCTGCTTCAAACAAACCACTACCACAACCAATCGACAAAATATTATCCTTTTCAATACCATGCAATGCTCGGTGTAACAATTTCAGTTCACTAGCAAAGACATTTGCATTTGACATAAACCATTGATCATAAGCATTTGCATAACCATCAAACATTTTTGCTTTTTTCATTACCTATTTTCCCTCTTTGATTCCCTTAGCTACATATAATTTTTCCAAATGCATGAAATAACTTGAATACTTTAATCCTTTAATCCTTTAAGCACAGCCATTGCTAAGGCACCACCAATAAGTGTTGCTAAAACAAATCTTGGTGTAAAAAAGAGTAATGATTGTGCCTGACTAGCTTTTGATAAGACTTCTTCATCACCATGTGCTGAAAATGTCCAGAACCAGACCATAACAGGTGCTGAGACCAGTGAACCAATAATACCTGTTCCAAGAAACTCACCAAACCAAGACATGATTGGTTTCTTCGTTAAACGGTAAAAATAAGTTGCTAAAAATGCCCCCGGAACAGAACCGATAATTGCTAAAGGAGCCACACTAGCCACACCAGCTTGAGTTAAAATTCTCATAATAGCAACAATAAAAGCCATAGCCACAGCATAAAGTGGCGTCATAAATGTTCCAGCAATGATATTCATCACGCTTGACATGAAAGCCATACCTTCAATCCTAAAAAGCGGTGTTAACAAAAAGTCTAAGGCAATCATAATAGCTAAAACAGTTAAACGATGTACACGATTACTCGCCATAAAAATTCCTTTCCTGACACTAACATGCACCAAAAGCTCACAGAAATAAAAAGACTCCATTTGAAAAATCTCAAATGGAGTTTATCTATTTAAAAACTGCGAAACAGCTCTTTTGACTCTACAAAAGAACTATCTTATATCGATTTTTGCACAACAAAAAACAGCTTTTTGTTGCTCACACATTTCCCTTCGTCAGTTCTAACTGCATCAGGTTCAATGGGTATAATCTCAGCTTTTACGCACCCCAAATGTCTTATTTAATTACAGAATAACTATACCACACCACTTCTAAATATGCAACAATATTCAGAAAATTTTAGATAAAGGAAAATCTGCCCAGCAAGTTGTCAATTGATAAAAAAAGGGTATAATGTGTACAAAAGAACTTTTAAAATGGAGTAAAATATGAAATATTTAGGGCAGGCCTTCAAAGAATTAAGAGAAAGTAAACATATCTCGCTAGCTAAAGCCTCTGGCGGGCAATTCTCTCCTTCAATGCTCTCAAAATTTGAAAGCGGAAAGAATGACCTTTCTGCTCAAAAATTATTTATAGCACTTGAAAATACTCACATTGAAATCAATGAATTTCTTTATCTGACTAGAGGATTTTTAAAAAGCGACTTGGTAGAATTACAAGAGAAAATCTATGCTTGTGAGGAAAAATTTGATAGTGCTGGTTTACAAAAATTGTATGAAAGTGAACTTAAAAAACAGCAAGATCAAGAGACAGGAATGATATATGCGCTAATTGTTAAAGCACATTTGAAAGCCTTTGATGAGAGTGTTGAACTGACAGCTAAAGAGGAAACTTTTCTTTATAATTACCTTTTTGATACTGAAATTTGGGGCAATTATGAGCTGACATTACTTTCTATTTGCTCTACCTTATTATCTCCTGATTTGTTTACCATGTACGCTAGAGAATGCCTTCGAAAGACTGATTTTTTAGGAGAAATCAAAGAAAATCGAAAAATCATTCATAACATGTTGCTCAATGGTTTTCTGCTATGTATTGATGAGAACGATTTCATCAATGCTAATTACTTTGACAAACAAATTCAAAAGCATTTTTACCAAGAAAGCGAAGCTTATTATCGTATTGTTTATCTATGGGCAAAGGGGCTATTTAGCTACAAACAAGGGCAGCAGCAAGCTGGTAAGAAGCAAATGGAAGAGGCTATCCACGTTTTACGGATTTTAGAATGTCATTCAACTGCTGACTATTACACTTCTGGCATGCAAGAAGCCATTAAAGGCAATGACGATTAGGTATATTTTTTGAATATATTCAAAGTGCTTATTTTGAGAAAAATTTTATTTTCATGCTCAACGTTCACAAATAGAGATTTGATTCATTTATAAGTACAAAAAAACAGTCCACTGGACTGTTTTTTTATATTTGTCTTAGCTGTTAATGGTTAAATTTAAGAACTATTCATCTTTACTACAATCAAAGCTTTTTGAATATATTCAACGTTTTGTTTCCTTAAAAGATAGTCATATTATAATGTTTTAAAATCAATTAAGGAGACAAAATCATGAGATTATTTTTTAAAAATAAAATTTACCACCTTTTGACCGTTTCTCGTTTTCTAAATACTATCGGCTCCTCCTTGTACAATATTGTTTTTATCGTCTATGCTGCTACCGTTTTTAATTCGAAAATTATGGTGAGTATTGCTAATGTGACAATAGTCGTTCCGACACTCTTTACCATTTGGATTGGAATAAAAGCTGACCAAACCCAATCTAAAAAGAAATGGATTGTTATCACAGGTTTCGTTCAATCAATTATTTTTACACTCTTAGCTTTCATAATCACTGAGCCTAGTTTGCTTGCTTTTTCTTTTATTTGTCTGTTTAACATTCTTAGTGATATGCTAAGTGACTTTTCAAATGGTCTGCGGATGCCCATTATTCAAAAATACGTTCGCAAAAAAGATTTAATCGAAGCCTATTCCTTTACACAATTCATCTCTTACATCTGCAGTTTTTCTGGACAAGCTTTAGGAATTTGGTTATTAACGATTTCTCAACACAACTTTGCGCTTGTCGCAATAATTAATGCACTCTCTTTTATGCTGTCAGCTCTGGTGATATTAATCATCAAAGACGACGCTGATTACGATGTTTTATCAAGCGATAATGAACTATCATTCAAAGAACAATTTTCAAACTTATACCATAATGTTATGTTGATTTTTAACGAAACTAATAGCGCTGATTTTATTCACTTACTCCTAGCAATTCTCTGCTTAAATATGCTCAGTGGCTCACTTAATGCTATTTATAATATTTGGCTACTGTCTGCAAAAATTGGTCACCTATCCTACAGTCAAGCACTACTTCTTATTGAGTTTATCTTAGTCGGCGGTATTTTGATTGGAAGCTTGACACCACACGATTATTTTTCTCAAAAATCAATTAGACAATTGCTAAAAATTAGTGCAGTAATTTTCTTTCTTGTCGGTCTTTCAAATCTTATCCACTTCCCCTTAATTATCGGTATTTTACTACTAGCATTTGCCAGTTATTTAGTCGGAAAAGTTAATCCTAAAATTAATTCTCAATTATTGAGCAATCTTCCAGCCAATACCTTAGCACAAACAAATAATTTTCTGACTTTTTTGTTCACCTTGTCCCTTCCTGTCGGAACAGTATTATTTAGTAGTTTATCTTCGTGGAATATCACATCCACTTGGATTACATTTCTGGCTTTAGCTGTTGCTGTCTTTAAATTGTCAGCTTCTACTAAAACTGTTGCTGATTGAGAATTAAAAAAAAAATCCAAGTTTACCTTGGATTTCTTTTGGTATTACTTCTCCTATTATTTCTTCTCAATCGGTGCAACGCTGGCAAGTAATTTTTTAAGGCCAACTTCTGGGAAATTGATTTTAAGTTCTTGAGTTTTACCTGTTCCAGTGACAGCAAGAACTGTTCCATCACCCCATTTTTTGTGGTGAGCAATATCTCCGATTTGCCAGTCAACAGCTTCTTTTGAAGCGCTAGCTGATTGCCCAAATGGAACAGCTTTTCCAGCTTTTGAATATGGCTGTGCAGCACGAGATGTCGGCTGAACTTTTGCTTTGCGTGCCTGAAGGGCTTGTTGAAGACTCATGCCCTTACCAAAACTCATCGAGTCACTACTACTGTTGCTATAACGAACGCCAAATGATGAATTCGCTGGTCGAGCCAAACCTTGGTATTGCAATAGTTCATCATCAATTTCACGAATAAAGCGTGATGAACGATTATAGCTTGTCTTACCAAACAACGTACGCGTATTGGCATTAGTTACAAAAAGCAACTGCTCAGCACGTGTGATACCAACGTAAGCCAAACGACGTTCTTCTTCTAACTCATCTTGGTCTTCAGCGGCACGAGAAAGTGGAAAGACACCTTCTTCCATACCAATCAAGAAGACAATTGGAAATTCCAAACCTTTGGCAGCATGTAAGGTCATCAAAGTCACTTCTGCAGTTTCTGCATCACCGTCATCAGTATCAGCAATCAAAGCCAAATCATTCAAGAAACGGCTTAGTTTGTCAATACCAGATTCATCTTCAGGAGCATCATCTTGATTTTCATCAAAGTTTTTCGTAACAGTCAAGAATTCTTCGATATTTTCGATACGTGCTTGGCTTTCAAGAGTATTTTGTACACGAAGGGCATCAAGATATCCAGTCTTATCAAGGACAGCTTCAACTAATTCAGTAACTGTGTATTTATCCAAATCCGCACGAAGATTCATAAGAAGGTTTGCCAAATCCCAAACAGCTTGCGCAGCTTTTCCTTTAACACCAGAGAGCATGATATTAGCTGAAGCGTCAAGCAAGCTCATATTTTGAAGGTTAGCAAAGCTACGAATTTTTTCAAGCGTTCCAGGACCAACACCACGTTTTGGTTCATTAACAATACGTTCATAACTGATATTATCAGCTGTATTGGCAATAACGTTCAAGTATGAAATCACATCACGAATTTCCTTACGGCTATAGAATTTTGTTCCACCAACCATAGTATATGGAATATTTGATTTGAGCAGCGCTTCTTCAATAGTACGTGATTGCGCATTGGTACGGTAAAGAACCGCAAAATCTTTAAAGTTTTTACCTTGTTCACGGACAATATTGTCAATCGTTGAAGCAACGAAGACTGCTTCTTCACGTTCATCACGCGCACGGTAGTAAACAATTTGTTCCCCATCAGCATTTTGAGTCCAAAGTTTTTTCGGACGACGATTGCGGTTGTTATTGATAACAGCGTTTGCTGCTTGCAAGATTTTCTTAGTGGAACGATAGTTTTCTTCCAACATAACAACCTTAGCTTCCGGGTAATCTTTTTCAAAATCAAGGATATTTTGCATATCCGCACCACGCCAACCATAAATAGATTGGTCGGCATCACCAACGACACAGATATTTTTAAAGCGGGAAGCCAAAAGTTTGACCAATTGGTATTGCGCGTGGTTAGTATCTTGATACTCATCCACATGAATGTATTGGTAACGTTGTTGATAATAAGCTAACACATCAGGATTTTGGTCAAACAAACGAAGGGTTAACATGATAAGGTCATCAAAGTCCATGGCTTCGCTTTGACGAAGTTCAGCTTGGTAAGCTTTGTAACATTTTGCCACGATTTGCGTGTACATATCACCTGCTTGATTTTCGTAAGCCACTTCATCAAGCAAATCGTTTTTAGCATTTGAAATGGTTCCAAGAATCGCACGTTCGTTCCATTTTTTAGGATCAAGGTTAAGATTCTTCAAAATACGTTTCATGAGCGTACGTTGCTCACCTGGATCCACGATAGTGAAATTGCGATTGTAACCAATATGGTCAGCATCACGACGTAAAATACGCACACACATGCTGTGGAAAGTCGCAATCAAGGTATCTGCAGTCGCTGGATTCAAAGCCATAGCACGTTCACGCATTTCACGGGCAGCTTTATTGGTAAAGGTAATTGCAAGGATATTCCAAGGATTTACAAATTTTTCATCAATTAAGTAAGCAATGCGGTGTGTCAACACGCGAGTCTTCCCAGAGCCCGCACCTGCCATAATCAAAAGCGGACCTTCTGTCGTTTTAACAGCTTCAGCCTGCTTATCATTCATACCATTTAATAAAGGATTCATCGTATAAAAGACCACGGAGGTTCTGCCATCAGCTCCTATCAGCCATGAAAACCATCCGAGATTTATTCCTCTCTATATTAATTATTTCATTAAAATCAATGCTTTTCTATTGTACCATTTTTTAAAGAAATAATGTTGGCTGGTTTTACTTTGTTTGACAAATCTTCAAGAAATAAGAATGCACAATATCGTTATCATCAACTTCTGGATGAAAAGATAAACCAACTTGATTTTGATAACGGGCAACGACGATTTTTCCATCATGTTGCGATAAAATTTCAACATCATCTCTAACCCCACAAATATAAGGAGCTCGGATAAATGTTGCAGGGACTTGACCTAAATTCGCAAAGTCAAGACTGGCATGAAAACTTCCTAATTGTCTACCATAAGCATTACGCTTGACAGTCACTGGCAATGTTCCCAAATAATTGTCTGCTTGATTTTCCACCTTCTCAGAAAGCAGAATCAAACCGGCACAAGTTGCTAAAACAGGCAATCCTTGCTTGATTTTTTCTTGCAAAGGTTTTAAAAGTCCCAAGTCACGTAATAATTTTCCCTGAACGGTTGATTCTCCTCCAGGTAAAACAAGACCATCTAAAGGTTTCTCTAAATCCTTTAACTGTCTAATTTCAAAAGTCTTAGCTCCTAGCGAAGCTAATTTTGCTTTGTGCTCTGCAAAGTCGCCTTGTAAAGCAAGTACTCCAATTAAAACCATACAACCTCCTAGATGCCACGTTCAGCCATAAGCAATTGGATTTCATCTTCATTAATCCCGACCATTGCTTCACCAAGATTTTCTGACAATTTTGCAAGTAGTTTCTTATCTTGATAATTAGTGACTGCTTGAACAATCGCACGAGCACGTTTTTCTGGATCTCCTGATTTGAAAATTCCTGATCCGACAAAGACACCTTCTGCTCCAAGGTGCATCATAAGTGCTGCATCAGCAGGCGTAGCCACACCACCTGCAGCAAATAGAACAACTGGCAATTTACCAGTTTCATGAACTTCTTTAACCAAATCATATGGAACTTGAAGTTCTTTTGCCGCATGATACAATTCATCCTCACGAAGAGAAGTTAAACGAGCAATTTCACGGTTCATTTGGCGCAAATGACGAACAGCTTGGATAACATCGCCTGTACCAGGTTCACCTTTTGAACGAATCATGCTTGCTCCTTCAGCAATACGGCGTAGAGCTTCTCCAAGATTCTTAGCTCCACAGACAAAAGGAACATCAAAGTTTGTTTTATCAATATGGTAAAGATCATCTGCCGGTGACAACACTTCACTTTCATCGATGTAGTCAATTTCAATAGCCTCAAGAATTTGGGCTTCTACAAAATGACCAATACGAACTTTTGCCATAACTGGAATAGAAACAGCTTCTTGAATTTCTTGAATCATCTTAGGATCACTCATGCGTGAAACACCACCAGCTGCTCGAATATCTGCTGGAATTCTTTCAAGTGCCATGACGGCACACGCACCTGCTGCCTCAGCGATTCTCGCTTGTTCTGGTGTAGTGACATCCATGATAACACCACCTTTAAGCATTTGGGCCAATTGTTTGTTGAGTTGATAACGTTGATTTGTCATTAGAAATACCTCATTTACTTTTTTGTTGCTTTTCATTATAATAAAAACTGACATGGTATCAAGCGTCAAATAAAAACTTTTTTATAGGGTCAGTTTGGAGGTTTTATGCTTACATATTCATTGGACAATCACGCATCTATTCCCCTTTATGAACAGCTCTATCGAGCTATAAAAAACGATATTACAGCTGGCATTCTTGAAGCAGGTGAAAAGCTTCCTTCAAAACGTAATTTAGCCAAACACCTTGGGGTGTCTATTGTTACGGTAGAAACAAGCTATCAGCAATTAAAAGCTGAAGGCTATATTTACAGCCAGGCTAAAAGAGGTTTTTTTGTGTCAAAAATTAATCCTCATCATCCACCTGTTGAAAAAACAATAAGGTTACTTTCAAACCCAGAAAGCATGCCAGATGAGGTCAAACCAAGTTTACGACTAAGCAACAACCAAACCAATTCTGAGACTTTTCCTTTTGCAACATGGTCAAAAATTGTTCGACAAGTCCTCAACAATTGTCAAAATGAACTTGTTCACCCCTCACCAAGTAAGGGAGTTCTCATGTTGAGACAAGCCATTGCCAAACACTTAAACGACTATCGAGGAATGGCTGTTGATCCTCGACAAATTATCATTGGAGCTGGGACAGAGTATCTGTATACTATTCTCATTCAGTTGGTAGGATTGGATAAAACAGTCGCTCTGGAAGAACCAAGCTACTCAAAAATTCAAAAAATTTACCAACAATTCAAGGTCAAACAAACCTTTATCGATATGGAAGAAGACGGCATTAGTATGTCTCAACTAAAAGAAAAAAATGCTGATATTGTTCACCTTTCTCCTTCTCATCAATTTCCAACAGGTGCTATTCTTTCTATTAGTAAGCGTTATGAACTTCTTAGTTGGGCAAATCAAGGAGATCGCTATATCATTGAAGATGACTACGACAGTGAGTTTCGCTTTCATGGCTTACCAATTCCAAGCCTTCAAGAAATCGATAGTCTTGGAAAAGTCATCTACATTAATACCTTTAGCAAAAGCTTAGCTTCTACACTTCGTATTAGTTACATGATTTTGCCACCACAATTACTAGAGCGCTTTGAAAAACAGCTCAGCTTTTACAACAATACTGTCTCTAATTTACAGCAATATACGCTGGCTTATTTTATGCAAGACGGCTATTTTGAAAAACATTTAAATCGTATGCGCCTGTTTTATCAGAAAAAACGTGATTATCTGATTCAAAATTTATTAGCAAGTCCTTTAAAAAAACACATCAGCATCCATGAAGAAGAGTCTGGTTTGCATTTTATTATGACCATAAAAAGTCGTTTATCTGAAGAAGAAATTTGCCAGCAGGCTCTCAAAAATGACTTGCAAATAACACCAATTTCTCACTACTATCATGGCGAAAATAAGCAGTTTGACAAGTGTTTTATCGTAAACTACGCCAATATCTCAAATCAAGACTTAGAAAAGATTATTAATATTTTATCCCAAATTATTCTCTAATTTTTTCACATTTTATATTTTTCCCAAACAATTTAAAAAATACTATTGACAAAGTTCGGTTTTTGCTTTAACATAGTATTCAAATCAAATAGCAAACCGAATGATGTCATTCAGGAGAAGAAAGCTTGCCTTTCGCCGAAGGAGTTACGCTCTCAGGTGTCATAGACAGGGACTGGGTGATGGACGGACTTCTGGAGAGACCTAGTAATAATTTATTACACTAGCGCTCTTTTGAGTCAGTATGTTTTTAAGGACTAAGTATTGTAATACTGACACAAAAGAACTAGATAGGCGCCGAAGGGGCAAGGCTGAACGCTAAGTTTAGCTCAAACTCTCAGGCAAAAGGACAGAAGATAAGAATCGATTAACAGGTAAGGTTGAATTATCTTTGTCAGTCTTCTTATCACTTTTCAGGAGTTATCGTAATGATAACTCCTTTTTCTATTCTAAATGGCATCGTGGGAGCTATATTTAGTAGGAGTTTTTTCGTATATGCTTAACTTTTTTACAATGTTAGATGATATTGTCTGGGGTGCCCCACTGCTTATTCTTTTAGTGGGAACTGGGATCTACTTAACAGTTCGTCTTGGTTTACTTCAGGTTTTAAAATTACCTAAGGCCTTCAAACTCATTTTCGCTGACGATAAAGGTCAAGGGGATATTTCAAGTTTTGCTGCTCTTGCAACTGCTCTTGCTGCCACTGTTGGTACAGGAAACATTGTTGGGGTTGCAACAGCTATCAAGGCCGGTGGACCTGGTGCACTTTTTTGGATGTGGATGGCTGCTTTCTTTGGAATGGCAACAAAATATTCTGAAGGGCTTCTTGCTATCAAATATCGTACGCGTGATGATAACGGCGAAGTTTCTGGTGGTCCAATGTATTATATCTTAAACGGTATGGGTAAACGTTGGAAACCACTTGCTGTCTTCTTTGCCATTGCAGGTATCCTTGTTGCCTACTTTGGTATTGGTACTTTCTCTCAAGTTAACTCAATTACTTCATCACTTGAAAATTCATTTGGCTTAGCGCCACAAATCGTTAGTATCGTTGTTGCTGTAGTAGTTGCTATTATTATCTTTGGTGGAATTAAATCAATCTCAAAAGTTGCTGAAAAAGTGGTTCCTTTCATGGCAATCATTTATATCCTAGCAACACTTGCTGTTATTTTCTGCAATGCAAACCAAATTCTACCAGCATTTGGTGAAATCTTCTCTGGTGCCTTTACTGGTACTGCTGCTGTCGGTGGTTTTGCCGGAGCTGTTGTTAAAGATGCTATCCAAAAAGGTATTGCACGTGGAGTCTTCTCAAATGAATCTGGTCTAGGTTCAGCACCAATTGCTGCTGCGGCCGCTAAAACAGAAGAACCTGTTGAACAAGGACTTATTTCAATGACTGGTACTTTCATTGATACTATTATCATCTGTACTTTGACTGGCCTTTCAATCATTGTTACTCAAAAATGGACAGTAGCTGGTCTTGAAGGGGCTCCATTGACTCAAGCAGCCTTTTCATCACTCTTTGGAACACCAGGTGCACTGGCTCTTACATTCTGTTTGGTCTTGTTTGCCTTTACAACTATTCTTGGTTGGTCTTACTATGGTGAACGTTGCTTTGAATTCCTTTTCGGAACAAAACACATCAAACTCTACCGAACTATTTTTGTCATCATGGTTGCCCTTGGTGGGTTCCTCAAATTGGAATTAATTTGGATTATTGCGGATATCGTTAACGGGTTAATGGCTCTTCCAAACCTTATCGCTTTACTTGCCCTCTCACCAGTTATTATTCGAGAAACAAAAAATTACTTTGCTCGCATGAAATAATAAAAAAACTAGGATTACTCCTAGTTTTTTATATCTAATGATTAGCTAGATAGTTTTCAATGACTTGAAAAACACCTGCTTTAGCATTTGATGGAGCTAAAAAATTAGCAGCCGTTTTTACACGTTCAGGCGCATTTTCCATAGCATAAGAGTATTTAGCTAATTGCAACATGGCAATATCGTTTTCCCCGTCACCAAAAGTCATTAGTTGATTAGCCGATACTTCACGTAATCTCATCAACTCTTTCAAGCCTAAAGCTTTATCTACTCCCGGTAAAACCACATCAATTGCACCAAAGCCACTCGCCATGGGAACCAAATCAGGAAATTCCTTTTTAAAGTCAGCGCTAACTTTCTCAAATACCGCCAAAGGCAATTGCATTGTGATTTTATTAATTGTTTCTTTTGGCAAATCAGACACGTCATCTAGTAAAATCACGTTTGGAAAACTTGCATTGTAATAATCTAGAGTTGCTTCATCTGCTAAATTCTGACAAGCATAAGCACCTTTAGTCATATAGGAATGCTCTGGGGATGAAATAACGATGTGATAATCGTCAAAATGATTTTGATAATAATCCAAAAAATGTTGAAGTTGCTGTGAACTTAAGTTTTTTAAATAAATCGTCTTATCTTTGACAACTAAATGACTGCCATTTCCTACAACATAAGCTAGCCGTTTAGCAAAATCCCCAAAAACGATTTTCATTCTTGAAATTTGATTTCCAGTTGCGACAACAAATAAAATACCACGTCTATCTAATTCATCTAGTAACTGTTCAAATCGGTTCGCATCAAATTTTCCCTCTTCATCCAAAAATGTTCCATCCATATCAACGGCTATTATCTTTATCATCACATCTTCCATTCTTATTTTAAAACTAAAGTGAACTAGTACAATGCTCCCACATGTTGCAGGAGCATTGTTTTTTATTTTTCAGCTTCTTTAATAGCTTTTTGGCCATTAGTAGCAAGAACTTCTTTATACCAATAGAAACTATCTTTTGGTGTGCGGTTAAGAGTACCATTCCCAGCATCATCCATATCAACGTAGATAAAGCCATAACGCTTGCGCATTTCACCAGTACCGGCTGAAACAATATCAATACATCCCCAAGTTGTGTAACCGATAAGGTCAACACCATTTTCAATAGCATTTGCCATGGCGTTGATATGAGCACGGTGATAACCAATTCGGTAATTATCATGAATAGAACCATCTTCTTCTACCGTGTCAAAAGCACCAAGACCATTTTCAACCACCATTAAAGGAATTTCATAACGGTCGTAAATTTTTTCAAGGTAATATTGAAGCCCCGTTGGATCGTGTGCCCAACCCCAATCTGAGTAAGTCAAATAAGGATTTTTAGCACCAGCTGAAAAGTTACCAGAAACCTGTTCACCACCAGTATGAGTAGTCACATTATTTGACATATAATATGA
>NZ_DGTE01000008.1:0-38260 GCF_002393675.1 Streptococcus sp. UBA4344 | reverse complement strand
TCCCCCAACTTACGCTGTTCCCAAGGGTGAGTAATAGAGATTTTTAAAGAGATACTATATCTCCCTCCCCAATTCTCCAGCGCTAGCTAATTTTCTCCACACTTACAAAAATTCAAAACAAGCATTGTTCTTTCAAAATCTTTTATATAGCTCCGCCATTTTCCAAAAAAGCTAATGGTAACTAAAAACTTCCTTGATTTTATGCTAAAATAGAGCTAAGTTATTTAGAACAGAATGGGAGTAGGGTATGGTTCCAGCGTATATTAGAATTCATGATGCGATTAAGAAAGAGATTGATGGGGGCGTTTGGGAGATTGGTCAACGTTTGCCGAGTGAGCGTGATTTGGCAGATGACTACGAGGTGAGTCGTATGACGCTTCGTCAGGCGATTACGCTTTTGGTGGAAGAAGGGATTCTTGAGCGTCGTGTGGGTAGTGGGACTTATGTGGCTAGCCATCGTGTGCAAGAGAAGATGCGCGGGACAACGAGTTTTACGGAGATTGTGCGTTCGCAAGGTAAGACGCCATCTTCACAGTTGATTTCTTATCAACGTAAGCCAGCTAATGACACTGAGATTCAGCAGTTACAGCTTAAGGCTAGCGATTATGTGGTGCGTATGGAGCGTGTGCGTTATGCGGATAATGTGCCTTTGGTTTTTGAGGTGGCATCAATTCCTGAGAAGTTGATTCGTGAGTTTAAGCGTGAGGACATCACGGAGCATTTCTTCCAGACTTTGACGGATAATGGCTATGAGATTGGTAAGAGTCAGCAAACCATTTATGCCAAAAATGCGAGTGAGCGCGTGGCTAATTATCTTAAAGTGCCTAAAAATCATGCGGTGCTTGCCTTGACTCAGGTGTCATATTTCTCAGATGGACGACCATTCGAGTACGTTCATAGTCAGTATGTCGGCGATCGCTTTGAATTTTATTTGGAGAATAATTAGTTATCTTAGGTGAGACTGTAAAGAAGCAGCATTTCATAGGATGATTAGAAGCATTAAGGGAGATAAAAGTGTATGAACCATATTGAAATCAATGTTTTTGACTTGGTGACTTGTAGACAATTTTATCAACCTATCTTTGAAAAATTAGGTTGGAAACTTTATCAAGAATGGACTAGAGGCTTTTCTTATCAGAAAGATAGCTGGTACTTGGTTTTTGTACAAGTCGAATCGGCTTATCAGCAAAATTCTTATCACCGTAAACAAGTTGGTATCAATCATATTGCTTTGCAAGCACCGTCTAAATCTATTTTTTGGCAATTAGTAGAAGATTTGCGCCAGCAGCCAGTGACTGAACTTTATTCAGAACGTTTTCCCTTTGCTTCAGGCGACGAGCAACTAGCTTTTTATGTTGAGGATCCTAATCGTATCAAACTTGAGTTGCTCTGTCCCAAATAAGAAAAATCCAAGAAATAAAACTTCTTGGATTTTTCTTATACTCACAATCACTGCAAGTCTTTCTTAGCTAGGTTTTCGATGGCATTTTTTTGCTTTCGGTTGGTAAAGTAATTTGAGGTGTAGAGCAGGCTATAAAGGCAATTTAAAATGTAATGCATGGCGGTTTGTGAATAGTAACCGCCTGCTTTGTTAACGATACTTTCTTTAGCAGGAAAAGTGATGTTTAAGTCAATCTTATCTCTAAAGGCTTTCGAAGAAATCAAAATCGTTTTGCCGTGCCGAGCTTGGATAAGCTCCAATTCTTGAGCGTAGGTGTTCAAGATATTGCCAGAATAAGATAAAAACAGAATCACATCATCTTTGTTTGAATGATAAATCACAGCAATACTGTCATGAAATTGATTGACCATGATTGCTTGAATGCCAAGTTTTACCAACATATTTGAAAAAGACAAGCTAACCAAGTAAGAATCTCCTGTCGCAAAAATGTAAACACGCTTAGCCTTGGCAATTTGCTGAGCAGCTTTGGCGACTAAGTCTTGTGACACCGAAGCGTAGCAAATATCGATAGCTTCCTTAGAAATGCTGGCAACGCTTTTGAAGATATTCGCCGTATTTTCGCTTATGGAGAAAGGATTGTCAAAATCAACATGACTTTTTGAGAAACGTTGTTTTTCGAGTTCGGCTGCTAGAGCAATACGAAAAGCTTTGTAACCAGCCACACCAAGCTTTTTACATAGGCGATTGACAGTAGCATTTGACGTAAATGATTGCTGAGCTAACTGCGAAATTGTCAGCTGTGGAATGTCGTTTAAATGCTCTAAAATGTAATTAGAAAGCTCTTTTTCAAGCTCGGTAAAGGTTGTTTGATTTTCCAAATTTGCAATAATTCCCATATCATGCTCCTTTTCTTTAAGTATATCAAAAATGTCTGAAAAAAATGTCCGTAAAAGAACTATCTAGGCAAAAAAATCGTGAAAATAATTTTCTAAATCTGCTCAAAACCATGCTTTTTCAGTAAACAAGGCGTAAGATAACAGTATCAAGTCACAAAGGAGAAAAACAATGAAATTAGGCATTATCGGAGCAGGTTTAATTGTTGAAGAATTTTTACCGAAATTGGTTCAAATAGAGAAGTTGGAAATTTTAGGGATTCAAAGCGTTCCAAGTGATATGGACAAGCTAAAGCAGTGGTGCACAAAGTATAACATTCCTCTAGCCACCAGTGATTTTGAGGAATTAAGTCAATCTGGCATAGATACCGTTTATATTGCCGTTCCTAATTTTTTACACGTTATTTTTGTTGAAAAGGCGTTAAATAGCGGGCTCAATGTTATCGTTGAAAAACCAATGACAAGTAATGCCAAAGAAGCGCAGCATTTGAAAGAATTAGCACAATCTAAAGGATTGTTCTTGTTTGAAGCTATCACGACACGTTATTTTAAAACCTATCAAAAAATCCGTGAATGGTTACCGAAAATCGGTCAGATAAAATTAGTTGAAAGCATGTACAGTCAATATTCTCGTCGTTATAATGCTTTTCAGAAAGGTGAGGTTTTACCTGTTTTTGACCCTGCCAAAGCTGGCGGTGCCATGATGGATTTAAATTTGTATAACTTGCACTTTGTCATGGGGCTTTTCGGTCAACCAGAAAATCAGCATTATTTTGCAAATGTGGAACGTGGCATTGATATAAGTGGTGTTGCTGTGTTAAACTATCCAGACTTTATCGCGGTTTGTACAGCAGCAAAAGATAGCAAAGGAAAATCTGGCAGCCTTATCCAAGGAACAAAGGGGTATATCGAAACAACACTATCTCCAAATCTCGTCGGCGAGGTCAAATTGGTCTTAAATGACGGTATCAAAGAAAGTTTTGATGACGGTTTGTCACAAGCAAGACTCATTCCAGAATTTCAATCCTTCGTCAAAATGATTGATGACAATGATTTGGAAGCTTGTTACAAAGAACTTGAAGCCAGTCTTTCTGTCAGCAAAGTTCAAACACAATTGCGTAAAGAAGCAGGCATTATTTTCCCAATGGATAACTAATTATATGGCAAATGAAACGATTTTAGAGAAAACAAAAAACTATTATAAACCTGAACATTTGAAGGAGTTAGAGAAACTTGAACATCAGCTGCGCTTTCAAAGTTTTGGCAGTCAAGAGGCACTTGCTTTGGGTGGAAAAATACTCAAAAATACAGAGCAAGCTGAAAAAATCGCTATCCAAATCATCAGAGTATCTGACAAAGTCCCCATTTTTCAATACGTTGGTAATCAAGCGAAAGAACGAAATCTCAGTTTTGTTCAAGGCAAGATAAACACTGTGTTAAAAACAGAACACAATAGTTTCTGGGCTTTAGTTGCTCATCATGTAGGAGAAATAACTTTGACAGAAACGGAAATCCATTCGCAGTTACCCGTTAGCGGCGCTTTTCCGATTAAGGTGGGCGAGGAATTGGTCGCCGTAGTTGGATTATCAGGTTTAAAAAATGGTGATGATTTTCGTGTTCTAGTAGCAAGAATGGCAGATTATCTTTCGGTTCAAGCAGAGCCATTCACAGGATTTTTGATTTAATTTGTAAAAGGAGACCTATCATGACAAAACGATTGATAATTGGTTATTATGGCAATGGTAAAAGCACGAATCGCTACCATTTACCGTTTTTAATGCGTCGGAAAGATACTATTTTTGTAAAGACGATTTATGCCCCGACTTTGCGAGATGATTGGGCTAGGTGGGAAGGTGTTCATTACACCGATAAATTAGATGACTTGTTGAACGACCCAGAAATTGATGTCGTTGTTGTAACAACGCCTGCTCCCGCGCATTATGAGACAGCTAAACAGGTATTAGAAGCAGGTAAAAATCTTGTTCTTGAAAAACCATTTACTCAGTCTGTTAAGGAATCACAAGAATTATTTGATTTGGCAAGAGAAAAAGGGCTCATGATACAAGGGTATCAAAATCGCCGATTTGACAGTGATTTTTTGACAACGCAAGCGGTGATTGCTTCTGGAAAATTGGGTGATTTGTTAGAAGTTGAAATGCACTACGATTACTACCGCCCTGAGGTGCCAGAGCATGTTACACAATATTCGAAAGATGAATCTTATGTTTATAACCACGCTTGCCATACGGTAGACCAAGTGATTTCTTATTTTGGCAAGCCTGATGATGTGCAATATGATGTGCGTCAGCTTTTAGGTGCTGGGCGTATGAATGATTATTTTGACATTGATTTTTATTATCAACATTCAACAGATACATTTCATGTTGCTCCTGGCGGCTTAAAAGTTTCGGTAAAATCAAGCTATTTCAGAGTAAAAGAACGCCCAAGTTTTGTCGTTTATGGTCGCAAGGGCATGTTTGTTAAATACGAAAAAGACCGCCAAGAAGCGGATCTCAAGAAATTCTATTTGCCAGACAATGACGATTTTGGTTTGGATAAACCAGAAAATTTTGGCACATTAACGTATTACGATGACAATGGGCATTACCATGAAGAAGCAGTAGAGACAGTCGCAGGAGATAACGGTCGCTTTTACGATGCCTTGTATGAAACTCTCATCAATCACAAACCAATCTTGGTAACAGAGGAACAAACCATTCTCCAAATGCACATCCTAGAAGAAGCCACAAAAGATTTGAAATGACAAAACTCATGATTAGCTTTTTTATTTCTAGACTCATGAAAAAACTGTCCAGTGGACAGTTTTTTTAATAATGGTCTTTGCAAGAATAAAAGTAAATAGTATTCCCATCAACACTGTAAATTA
This sequence comes from Streptococcus sp. UBA4344, assembly GCF_002393675.1. Classification (NCBI taxonomy): domain Bacteria; kingdom Bacillati; phylum Bacillota; class Bacilli; order Lactobacillales; family Streptococcaceae; genus Streptococcus; species Streptococcus sp. UBA4344. Next base: position 33,078 of record NZ_DGTE01000008.1, on the reverse strand, counting down.
AACGATGTTCATCGGTTATACGTCGTGACCATTTGCCAGATAAATCGTGTTTAAGTGGTTCAGGTTTACCAATGCCAGTAAAAGGAGTGCGGTCAATCTCCTTGATTAGGCGATTAATTTTTTTAATTGTCGCTTTATTTCCTTGATTATACCAATACATATAGTCGTTCCACGCATCGTCAGACCATGCTTTAATCATCATCTACCTCGAGCAATTCATGTGTCTGAAAATTAGCTGCCTTGAATTGTTCATCGCCACGTTTAATTTTATTCATTAGGTAGTTATTAGACATAATGCGAAATGTTTCTTGCATGCTATCATAGTCACGTTTTGAAAGGACTACGACAGTATCATCAATATTTTTAGAAGTCACAATAAGTGGTTCAGCGTCATCGTTAACTTGTTTCATATAATGTTTTAAATTTTGTCTAAAATTTGAATATGCAACAGCTTCCATATTGGTTCCTCTTCTGTCTATTTTGTACAATAAATTGTACCATTTTACGATAAATAAAGCAAGAAAAAGCATTCTTACTATTATTTTTATTGAAAATGAGGTATCATGATTTTTAACCAATTCTGACTATTAAATTCAGTCAAAATATGGTAAAATGAGGATTATGGAAATTGAAAAAACCAATCGTATGAATGCTCTGTTTGAGTTTTATGCAGCATTGCTGACAGACAAGCAGATGAATTATATTGAACTTTATTATGCGGATGATTACAGCTTGGCTGAGATTGCTGAGGAATTCGGCGTTAGTCGTCAAGCGGTCTATGATAACATCAAGCGAACAGAAAAGATTTTAGAAGCTTATGAGATGAAATTGCACATGTATTCTGATTACATTGTTCGCAGTCAGATTTTTGATGATATTTTAGACAAATATCCTGATGATGAATTTTTGAAAGAGAAAATCGCTGTTTTAAGTAGCATTGATAACCGTGACTAGGTTGATTTGAAAACTAGCGAGATTTGCTAAGATAATAGAGATATGAGGTAGGAGAATTATATTATGGCTTTTGAAAGTTTAACAGAACGCCTTCAAGGGGTTTTTAAAAATATTCGTGGGAAGAAAAAACTCTCTGAAAAGGATGTTCAAGAAGTAACTAAAGAGATTCGTCTTGCTTTGCTTGAAGCTGACGTTGCTCTTCCAGTTGTTAAGACTTTCATCAAACGTGTACGCGAACGTGCGGTTGGTCACGAAATCATTGATACCCTTGACCCAACACAACAAATCGTAAAAATCGTTAACGAAGAATTAACAGAAATCCTTGGTTCTGAAACAGCTGAACTTGAAAAATCACCTAAAATTCCAACAATCATTATGATGGTCGGTCTTCAAGGTGCTGGTAAAACAACATTTGCTGGTAAATTGGCTAACAAGCTGATCAAAGAAGAAAATGCACGTCCAATGATGATTGCGGCTGATATCTATCGTCCAGCAGCCATTGATCAGTTGAAAACACTTGGTAGCCAAATCAATGTTCCAGTCTTTGATATGGGTACTGACCATTCAGCCGTTGAAATCGTGACAAATGGTTTAGCACAAGCCAAAGAAAACCACAACGATTACGTTATCATCGATACGGCTGGTCGTTTGCAGATTGATGAAAAACTCATGGAAGAACTCCGTGATGTTAAAGCTCTTGCGAAACCAAATGAAATTCTTTTGGTTGTTGATAGCATGATTGGTCAAGAAGCTGCCAATGTCGCTGATGAATTCAACAAACAATTGGATATCACAGGGGTTGTCTTGACTAAGATTGATGGTGATACTCGTGGTGGTGCGGCACTTTCAATTCGTGAAATCACTGGTAAACCAATCAAATTCACTGGTACTGGTGAAAAAATCACTGACATTGAGACATTCCACCCAGATCGTATGTCAAGTCGTATTCTTGGTATGGGTGACCTGCTTACATTGATTGAAAAAGCTAGTCAAGAATACGATGAAAAACGTTCAATGGAACTCGCAGAAAAAATGCGTGAAAATACCTTTGATTTCAACGATTTCATCGAACAACTTGACCAAGTTCAAAATATGGGACCGATGGAAGACTTGATTAAAATGATTCCTGGTATGGCTAACAACCCAGCTCTTAAGAACTTCAAGGTCGATGAAAAAGCTGTCGCTCGTAAACGTGCTATCGTGTCATCAATGACACCAGAAGAACGTGAAAATCCTGACTTGCTTAACCCAAGCCGTCGCCGTCGTATTGCAGCTGGTTCAGGAAACAGCTTTGTCGAAGTTAACAAATTCATCAAAGATTTCAACCAAGCTAAACAAATGATGCAAGGTGTCATGTCTGGCGATATGGAAAAAATGATGAAGAAAATGGGTATCAACCCCAATAATCTTCCTAAAAACATGCCAAACGGCATGGATATGTCATCACTTGAAGGTATGATGGGCGGTAATGGTATGCCAGACCTTTCAGCACTTGGCGGTGGAGATATGGACCTTAGCCAAATGATGGGTGGCGGATTCAAAGGTAAAATCGGTGAATTTGCCATGAAACAATCAATGAAACGCATGGCAAACAAAATGAAAAAAGCTAAGAAAAAACGCAATAAAAAATAATTGTTAAAAAACCGAGAAGCAGTTCTCGGTTTTTTTGTGTTTGATTTAGTTATTTCTTTCTACCTTTGCTTCACAGAATTTATTGAGGCAATCGTGGCAGGGACGTTTATCTTTGTTGGGTGTAGTTTGTTTTTTGATATCATGCGGGTAAACACCGATATACTTTTTAAATAGGCTGGAAAAGCGGCTGTGAGGGATATAGCCGACCGCAATAGCCACTTCCTTAATTTCTAGTTGGGTTGTCATTAATAAGTGCTCTGCTAGCGCCATACGACGTCGTTGGATGTATTCGGTAATTGTCCATATGATACTTGGTCTTAAAAGGCTGTTTTGAGCTTGGTTTTACTCATCATAGCAATTTTAGCCAGTAAATCTTGTGGAATTGTTGCCATCAGATGATCGTTGATATAATGGCGGACATTATCCAAAGCGAGGCTATCTTCTTGGCTCATTTTAATAAATCCAACTCAATTATCAGATTGACAATCGGATTGGTGAGTTTGGTTGGAACAAATCTTTATTTCCAAGGTCAAGTGAGTCTTCTGGTTTTGCTGATGTTTATCCTACTTGCTATCAAAGTTTCTGACAGCACTGAAAACATTGTTTTAAATGTAGGTGAAATTCTCTACATTGACTCAGCTGTTAAAAATATTAAAGAACTTCGTGCAGTCAAACAACAAAGTGGACAAGATGTTACTCTCAAGCATTTTGACATCGAACTCAAAAATGTTGGCTTTGCTTATAAAGATGGACAAAAAATCATCGACGGTGTATCTTTTGTTGTCAAACAAAATGAAATCACAGCACTTGTCGGACCATCAGGATGTGGTAAAACAACCCTATTAGGACTTTTATCTCGCTTGCTCGCTTGTATGACTATCAAGAAAGTCAAATCACTATTGACAGCAAGAACATCCAACACATTAGCACCAATAGTTTATTTGACAACATCTCAATTGTCTTTCAAGACGTTACGTTGTTTGATAATACGATTTTGGAAAATATTCGCCGTGGTTCAAGATGTGAATTATCAGCTCTTTACAGAGTCTGTTTGATCAGAAATCTCGCTAGTTAGTGATGATGACGTCGTTAAAAAGGATGCGCTTACACAGTTTGGATTAATAGATAAAACAGAGCGACACCCACAAAGTTTGTCAGGCGGTGAAAAACAACGATTATTATTAGCCATGGCAAAAGCTTCAAATAAGCCGATTATCGTTTTAGATGAGCCAACAAGTGGTCTGTGTAGACAACAAATGGATAAAATGATTGAAGATTTGCAGCAATTGGCTCAAACAGGAAAGATAATTATCGTGGTGACACATGATTACGAATTAATTAAACATTGTAAAGGAAGAATCATAGAATTCGTCGAATAAGCTTAAAATATCAAATATAACATATATAATATATCCATAAAATATATTTAAAATAGATTGTAAATCTCTGACAGAAAAATTATTTGTCAGGGATTTTTTCTGTTTAAAAAAATAAAACAAAAGTAAGAGTACAAGTTAGCCAAAAATTCTAAAAAGCATTAAAAACGTTGATAAAACACGTTTTTTTACAAGAAGTCATAAATGAATGATATCTCTTTCTATGATTTTTTTCTCATTACATCTTTCCGAAAAACTGTAATTTTCTTGAAAAATAAATCAGTCTATGATAAACTACTATTATAAAGACATCTAGGGAGATTTTTAGATGAAACGTGAAAAATTACTTGAAAAAATTGATGAACTAAAAAATATAATGCCTTGGTATGTCCTTGACTATTACCAATCAAAACTTTCTGTACCATATAGTTTTACAACCTTGTATGAATACCTCAAGGAATATCGACGATTCTTTGAATGGATTCTTGATTCAGGTATTTCAAATGCTAATCAAATTGCTGATATTGAATTAAGTACTTTAGAACATTTATCAAAAAAAGATATGGAATCCTTCGTTCTTTATCTACGTGAACGTCCTTCTTTAAATACCTATTCAACTAAGCAAGGGGTTTCACAAACCACTATCAATCGCACACTCTCAGCACTTTCAAGCTTTTTTAAATATCTGACAGAAGAGGTCGAGGACGAAAATGGTGACCCCTACTTCTATCGAAATGTCATGAAAAAGATTTCGACCAAGAAAAAGAAGGAAACCTTGGCTGCTCGTGCTGAAAACATTAAAGGAAAGCTCTTTTTAGGTGATGAAACTATGGCATTTATCGAATATATAGATAAAGAATACCAAAACAAGCTCTCTCATCGTGCTCTCTCCTCCTTCCAGAAGAATAAGGAACGTGATTTAGCGATTATCTCACTTCTTCTTGCCTCAGGAGTTCGTTTATCTGAAGCTGTTAATCTTGATTTAAAAGATTTAAACCTTAATATGATGGTTATCGAAGTTACTCGTAAAGGTGGTAAACGCGATTCAGTTAACGTTGCTTCTTTTGCTAAACCGTACCTTGAAGAGTATTTAAAAATTCGTGCACCTCGTTATAAAGCAGAAAAACAAGATCAAGCACTATTTTTAACAGAATACCGTGGTGTTCCAAATCGTATCGATGCTTCAAGTATTGAAAAATTGGTTGCCAAGTATTCGCAAGATTTTAAGGTTCGTGTGACTCCCCACAAACTCCGTCACACATTAGCAACGAGACTGTATGGCGCAACTAAATCACAAGTTTTGGTTAGTCACCAACTAGGGCATGCCAGCACTCAGGTTACTGACTTGTATACCCATATCGTTAATGATGAACAAAAAAATGCGCTAGATAAATTGTAAAAATGAATCTGGGCTAATCAATAGTCCAGATTTTTATTTTTATATATAAAGAAATTTTAAAAGTTCTTAAACTAGTTAATTTACATAAATATTATTATGTATTATTTAAATTTCTAAGGGTTTGAAGTTACCAACGATTTTTCCGATGATTCTTGGATTTTCATCATAAGGTGCAAATTTGTCAGCATAATGTTTATTGAGAGAGACTAAACGTAATCCATCTTCTTCTCGATAAACTTTTTTGATGTAAGTTTGTCCATCCCAATCAACAGCGTAAATGGCTCCATCATAATCAAAGCCAGTTTGCTTAATAAGTACCACTTCACCATTTAGATAAGTTGGTTCCATTGAATCACCGAAAACCCAAGATGCAAAATCGTGGTCTAACTGCTCATCATAAAAGACTGTATCGTAATTGCCATCGCCAAAATAAGAGTAACCAGTACCTGCAGATAACTTTTCAAAAACCTTATAAGAGTAAAGTTTTGGTAATGGTTTAACAATTTTTTGCTCTTTTAGGAGATTCTCTGCGTAGTTCTCTAATTTTAAGCGATTATCTGGATTCAATTGTAGGTAAGTATTGACAATATCATGCTCAGAAAGAAAATACGTTTCATCAACTTTAAAAATCTGACTTAATTGTTCTAAATTTTTTTGATTTGGTTTTGTTTTACCATTCTCCCAATTAAAGTACGAAGCTCTTGATATCTGTAACTTTTTGGCTAAATCAGCTTGAGAATAGCCATTTTCTTGACGCAATGCTTTTAATTTTTCTCCAGAAAACATAGCTTCCTCCTTTTTGTTAGTTTATAAACTAACAATATTATAAAAGATATTCAGTAAAAAAGCAAGACGAAATAGTCTTGCTTAACGTTTTTTAGGTGTGATGAAAACTTGTGTTCCTTGGTCGATTTGACTATGAATTGTGATATCAAGATTAAGGCTATCTAGAACTTGTTTTGTCATATAAAGACCAAGACCTGTGGCTTTTTGATGTTCATGACCGTTGAAGCCTGTGAAACCTTCTTCAAAAATACGTGGTAAATCTTCTTCAAGTATGCCGATACCATCATCTGATATTTCAATGCTAGATTGAGAGATACGAATGGCAATTTTTCCACCCTCTTTTGAGTACTTAATAGCATTATCGATTAATTGAGTTAAAGCAAAATTAACCCACTTTCTGTCGGAATTGAGTTCCCAATCACCTGTCACCTTAACAGAAAGGTGTTTTAATAAACAAGGAATACGGTATTTTTTGATGATTGAGGTTGCGATATTTTTGACAGATAGTTTCTCAAATCGAAAATCGTCTTTATTTTGGCTGAATTTAAGATAATTTAACAAGGTATCTAAATAATTTTGTAGACGATTTAACTGCTGTTCCACTTCTTTTGGGTCAAGTTGGTCAGTCTGAGCCATCAAAGAAAGAGCTGACAAAGGAACTTTCATCTGATGTGACCACATTTTAATGAGGTTTTGAATATTTTTTATCTGAGTTTGAAGTTTTAAGAGCTCACTAGCATGAGTCTCTTTTTGCTGACAGATGACTGCTTTGAAAGCTTGTTCAGACGGTAAGTGAAAATCATTCAACTCTTTTACATAAATAAATTGTTGTAAAATTAATTGCTTACGCTTAAATTTATAGTATTGCCAAATCGTGATAAAGATAAGAATGGTGATGTTGACACTAAAACTGACTTTAAAGTAGGCAATCGGCAAGTGAAATAGAATAAAAGTGGTTAAAAATAAGGTCGTTAAAATGGTGTAGGTAAGGTACCAAACACCAAATTCTTTAAAAAATTGTCGTATCATTTTAAAAGATAACCGACTCCTCTCACGGTATGAATGCGATCAAATCCTAATGGTTGTACTTTTTTGCGCAAACGTGTCATATTGACACTTAAGGTGTTTTGGTCAATAAAACTTTCATTTTCCCACAATTTCTCTAACAACTCTTCCTTTGGCACAACTTGATTTTGGTGTTCAAATAGAATACTAAGGATTTTATTTTCTGTTGGAGAAAGGTTAATCTGCTTGCTGCCATTTGATAGAATTCCTTCACGGGATAATGAAAACTCATCGAGCTGATAATTATCGGAAGTGAATTGATAGGCTCTACGCAAAAAAGCTGATATCTTAGCATCTAAGATAGTCAATGAGAAGGGTTTGGAAATGAAATCATCTCCTCCCATATTAAGTGCCATAACAGTATCCATTTCATCATCACTGGATGAGATAAATATGATTGGCAACGTCATCGTTTTTCGAATTTCAGTTGTCCAGTAAAAACCATTGAAATAAGGCAAAGTGATATCCATCAAAATCAAATCAGGCTTAATTTCTTCGATTTCTTGCTTAATCGCACGAAAATTATTAACGCTAAAGACATCATAAACTTTGCTTAAATGCTTTTTTAATAGAGTTACAATGGTGTTGTCATCTTCTACGATATAAATTTTTCCTTGTTTCATAGCTTCATTCTAACAAAAAATGGTCTTTACGACCATTTTCAGCTGAGTTTCTTATCAAAATATTTGTAGTTAGTCTTATTAAAGAAAGTAGTTTTTAGTAACTAACGATTGATGAGCTTATAATAAGTTCGGCTTGTTAGTTTATAGATAAAGAAGTAAATGATAACCAAGCATAGTATTGTAATACCACTTACAGTAACCATACTTGAACCAGCTACTCCAAAGAGTAAGAGCATTTGTTTTAGCATAGTTAAAGCGAAAACAAAATGTAAGATAGCAACGCCAAGTGGCATGAAGAAAACAAGTAATGTTTGTGAATTAACTGTTCGTTTCACTGCTTCTTTGCTCATTCCGACTTCTTGCAGGATTTTATAAGATTTTTTATCTTCAATTCCTTCTGTACGTTGTTTGTAGTAAATGATTAAGGCTGCACCAAGCAAGAAACTGAGTCCTAGTAAGAATCCTGTAAACAAGAAACCTCCAGTAATAGCATACATGTCATTCATAAAGGTTTTCTTAGTGTAAATATCACTTTGGATTTCACTGTTTTTATCTGATTTTAATCCTTCAGAGATTGTTGAAATGTCTTTAGTTGAAAGATCAGCATAAGCTGTAAAAGTACTTTGAAACATGAGATCATGTTGTTTGAAAAGCTCTAGCATTTCTTCCATAACCGCATTATTACTGAAAATAATAACACTCGGATTATAGGTATTTCCTAGTTCAGGAAACTTGAGATCTTTAAAGTTTTTGACGTTTTCAAATTTTTTATCAAACAATGTCAATGTTTCAAGTTGACTGTCTCCCTTTTGTTTGTAAAAAGCAATTTGATTGTCTTTTAATTTCGGAAGATCATTTCCGAGTTTTTGAATAGCGTCTTGAGTTGTTAAATAAAGAGCACCAAACGTATTGACATCGGGATGTTTGATTGAATCGTCATTAATAGCCATTACTTTTTCATTTGCAAGGGAAGCTGAAGACATGGCTGACTGATAAGTTATGTAATCACTGCTTGGCTTATCCAGTTTATCGACGATTTGATTTTGGAATTCTTCTTTAAATTCATCCTCAGAGATTATTCTAGAATCCTTCTCGACATAGCCATTATTAGAAAAGGTTATTTGTGTATTTTTAGGAAATAGAATATTGGCTTGATTTTGACCACTAACATATAAAGAAGTTGTTGTTGCGATGGTTACAAAAGTCATTGTAGCAAGCAAAGTGATATTGGCAAGACCAACGGCATTTTGCTTCATTCTGAAAATCATTTGTGCAGTTGTGACAAAGTGTTCTGGTTGGTAAAAATAGTTTTTATTCTTACGACGGCGTTTGAGATACCATGTCATAAAGCTGACGTAAAATAGGTAAGTCCCAATAATAACAAGCACTACTGCAATGAAGAAACGATAGACAACCACAAGCGCAGCTACTTTTGCAGAGGAAATAGACATGTAATAGCCAATACCTAGGCTGATAATACTTAGCAAAGCTAAAATTATATTTCCACGAGGTTCTTTTTCACCTTTTTCTTGACGTTTAAACAAAGCAAGTGGTGATGAACAATGAATAATAACCAGATTAATAACTTCTAGCAATACAAAGATAGCCGCAAAAGCAAAAGCAGCAAACATAAAGGCAAGTGGTGATAATGTCAAAATAAACTTATCATAATGTAAGAGATTAACAAAAATTAGGTAGAACAATTGTGAAAATATGGCTGATAAGATGCTGCCAATTACGATAACACCTACAAACATAATAGCTAATTCAATTGTTGACACCAAACCGACCTGACGTCTATTCATCCCAAGGATATTGTAAAGACCGAATTCCCTACTTCTTTGCTTGAGCAAGAAATTATAACTATAAATCTCCATGATGACTGTAAAAATCATCAAAACAACAATAGCCAGCCCTAATACGGTGTTACTGTAACGCATGTCGTCTGATACTGGACTAAAGAGAATTAACAAGGTTGAACAGTCAAGGATAAAAAGGACTACACTGGCGAGTAAAAATGGGCCGAAAATATCAAGTGATTTTTTCAAATTTGACCAAGCTAGTTTAGCATAGAACATCTTATTCACCTCCTAAAAGGGCTGTCATGGCAAGTGAAATGTCTTTACTAAATTCTTGATTGGTTTTGTTACCACGGTAAATTTGGTGGAAAATACGACCATCTTTGATAAAAAGCACACGTTTAGCATGGCTTGCGGCATTGGCTGAGTGAGTTACCATAAGTATTGTTTGGCCATAGCTGTTAATGTCTTCAAAAAGATTTAAGATATCTTCTGAATTACGATAGTCAAGCGCTGCGGTTGGTTCATCAGCCAAAAGAAGCTGCGGATTAGTAATTAAACTACGAGCAATGGCAACACGTTGTTTTTGACCGCCAGATAATTCAAAAGGACGTTTTTCAAGCAACTCTTCAATGTGTAATTTTGGAGCAAGTGTTGCAATGCGTTTTTCCATTTCTTGATGATGAACTCGACCAAGAACTAATGGCAAGAAAATATTGTCTTTAATAGACAAAGTGTCGAGCAAGTTGAAATCTTGAAAGACAAAGCCAAGATTTTTTAAACGAAATTCAGCCAATTGGCTTTCTTTGATTTTAGTGACTTCTTCACCATTTAGAATAACGGAACCTTTAGTAGGTTTTTCCAGTGTTGCTAGGATATTTAGCAATGTTGTTTTCCCTGAACCTGATTCCCCCATGATGGCGATGAATTCATTCTTGTCTACTTTAAAGTCGACATCTTGCAAAGCACGTGTGACTTCTTTTGAAAAACGTGTGTGAAAGACCTTTTCGAGGTGATTGATTTCCAGTAACATAATTTCTCCTTTTTTTCATTATACCTTTTCGGTTTAAGAAATGCTTAGTTAGTCTTTAGTTTTCGAAACTTTTTTAGTTTCTTTCAGGTCTTTTTTAGGGGGCGTCTGCCGTTCCAGTACCAAAAAGCTAGGCTTGTTACTCCTACTACAATAATCAGTAAAATGGTTATTAGACTGTATCGTGTAACCATACTAAGCACCTCCTTTTACTTTGTTAAGCGAAAAGCGTAACAGATGATATAAGCAATGGAACCCAAAAGGAGTAACACAACCCAAATGAAAAAATTGTTCCATAAATTCACATGTCTTTTGAGTTCTTCTTTCATATCGCTATTCCTCTCTTATTGACACCTTTATTTTATCGGAAATAACCTCTTCTTTTCTTACAATTTCAGGGATGAAACCTTACAAAAATGTAAGAAAAACACAGAAGCTACTGCTTCTGTGTTTCAGGTTTATGATGTTACACATGTTGTGCAATTTGTTTTAAGTAAGCGTGACTTTCAAGTTGTTCAAATGGATTAGTCAAGTCTTTCAAATTAATCTCGTAGATGCTACTTGCTTTTTCATTAAAGAGTGGCAAAGCTTTAGCCCAATCAATTTTTCCGTGACCAAGTGTCAGGCTATCATGGGTTTCTCCCAGAGAATCCACTAAATGGTAATGAACAATATTATCTTTTAATGTTTTTAGAGATTTTTGCAGAGCTTTGTTGTCACCGTGAAGGTAAATAAAAGCATGTGAAACATCGTAAGCTAGTGGATAACCTTTTTCAGCAAGCAAGTGATCAAAATCAGTATTTCCATATGAATAGAGTTTTGAAATACCATTTTCAAACATGATATGGTCTTTGCCGATATGGCAAAAGTGATCCATACGGGTGAAAAGGTACTTTCGAGCTTCCTCAATAGAATCAAATGGCTCCAGTAATTCAGCTTCTTCTAATTCATAAGATCCGTGGACAAGTACTTTGCAGTGATAAGTTTTAGCTAAATCAAGTAATTTTTGCGTTGAAAAATCAATAAAGTTAACCAATTCAGCATTATTTTGTGGGTGTGCGACTAATTCTAATCGTTTGCCATGATATTTCATGGGATGATGAAGAACGATAGTCTTTACACCACTTGATTTTACTTTCTTGATAGCTTCTTCTAGTTGTTTTAAGCCATCAGTTGTAAAATCAGTTTCACTTGTAAAAAATTCAAAAACATCAGGATGATATTTTAAGCGACTAGCTACTTGTTCAGGGGCACAGCTAGCTTTTAGTCCTAATTGAATCGGAAACATTTTGTCACCTCTTCTAAGATATTGTATTAAACGTTAAGGTATTCTTCTAAGTCTTTCAAAGCACGTTCAGCAACTTTTTCGTAACGTTCTTTTTTATCACGGATACGTGGTCCTTCGAGTTCTTTAACGATACCAAAGTTAACGTTCATTGGTTGGAAATGTTTGCTTTCAGCATGAGTGATGTAGTGTGGTAAAGCACCGATAGCTGTTGTTTGAGGGAAAATAACAGGTTCTTCACCCTTGAAACGACGCACAGCATTGATACCAGCTACAAGACCTGATGCAGCAGATTCAACATAACCTTCAACACCAGTCATTTGACCAGCGAAGAAAAGATTTGGATTTTGACGTGTAGCAAATGTTTCAGTCAAAAGGTTTGGTGAATCCATGTATGAGTTACGGTGCATAACGCCGTAACGGACAAATTCAGCATTTTCGAGGCCTGGAATCGTACGGAAAACACGTTTTTGTTCTCCCCATTTAAGGTGTGTTTGGAAACCAACAATGTTAAAGAGGCTACCAGCAGCATTGTCTTGACGTAATTGAACTACAGCATAAGGTGTCTTAAATTCACCGTCACGTGGGCCTTTGTAGTCATCTGGATATTCCAAACCAACTGGTTTCATTGGGCCGTAAAGCATTGTTTTAATGCCTCGTTTGGCCATAACTTCGATAGGCATACATCCTTCAAAGTATTTTTCTTTTTCAAATGAATTTAGCGGAGCTTCTTCAGCATTGACAAGAGCTTCGTGGAAAGCCATGAATTCTTCTTTAGTCATCGGGCAGTTAAGGTAAGCAGCTTCCCCTTTGTCATAACGTGATTTAAGGTAAACTTTATCCATGTCGATAGAACTTTTATCAACAATTGGTGCTGCCGCATCGTAGAAATAGAAACCATCGCCACCATTTAATTCGTGGATTTTTGCAGCCAAAGCATCTGAAGTAAGTGGTCCACTAGCGATAACTGTAATAGCATCATCTGGGATTTCAGTGATTTCTTCGCGAATGACTTCGATAAGTGGGTGGTTTGTGACTTCGTCAGTTACCATTTGTGAGAATCCGTCACGGTCAACTGCAAGAGCGCCACCGGCAGGGACGCGCGTGCTTTCAGCAGCTTTCATAATCACAGAATCTAAGCGGCGCATTTCTTCTTTAAGAAGACCGACCGCGTTTGTCAAACTGTCACCACGTAGTGAATTCGAACAAACAAGTTCAGCAAATTTGTCTGTTTTATGTTGTGGTGTTGCTTTTTTACCGCGCATTTCATAAAGCTTAACAGGAATACCACGTTTGGCAATCTGATAAGCAGCTTCAGAGCCTGCTAAACCAGCTCCGATAACGTTAATGTATGATGATTGAGACAATATACTAATACCTCTAAAATGAGCACAGAAAGCTATCTGGCGTCATTTCCCAGACATGGGTATTTGCCCATATCTGAATCTTTCTATTTTTGATACTTGATTATCATAACATAATTTTTAGGAAATACAAATAAAATCTTGTGATTGTTTACGTAAGTAAAATTATGTAAAAATCAATGATTATCTTTTCTAATCATATTCTGATACTGTAAGTGAATGCCGATATGACCAATTTCTAAAATAATTGCTGCTAAGGCTAAAAAAGGATTCTTACCATAGATGGCTAGGCATAGAACTGCAATAACGGGCAAACTTGCTCCGGCTACTGGTATTTTCAAAATAGGGGCGTAAAAATCAGTCATCCTTTTTGATCCCATAAAAAAACGAATCCAAAAGATTTCATAAAGAAGCATGCAAAGAGCTGCTGCTATTAGCCATCAATTCTAATTTGTCCAAGAATGCCAGTTAAAGTCAGAAAAGATGAGAACTAGACAGGTAACAAGCACTTCTCCAATACGTTCAAGTAGGGTTAAGTACTTATTTTCTTGGCACTGATAGTGGTCATAATCTTTTGGTCTATGTCGTGTCCAAATAAGATTTGGTACAGTTAGCAATACTAAAAAGATCAATCCAACATAAGAAAAGCCAAAATGCATGACTATCCTCCCTAGAATATACAAATCCAAGCAGCTAATAGAACACTTAAGATACTAAATAATGAACCAATCAGATAATATTCTGCAAATGTTGGGCTCTCTGAAATCTTGTTATAACGTGCAATTGATTTTGCTGTGAAAACCAGACCGATTGAGGCAAATTGATTAAAGATAATACAAATACTCATCACAATACGCTCTAATAGTCCAATAGTTGCTCCAGCCCCTGGAATGGTATCCATTTTTTGATTATCGTGTGGTTGGTATTTTTGAAAGAAAATTTTAAAGACGATATTCGTTGGTTTGGTGATTAAGACAAGAAATAAAATCATATTTAAAACTTGCCCCGCAAACTGGCTAGTTATCAGACCTAACCCCACTTGATGGCGTGTTAATAAAATAATAATCACTAAATGAAGGATTTGATCAAGAAGAAAAGTCACCATAGGTTTTAATCGAAGCCAGTTAGCCACATTAGATTTTCCAAAATCAATAATCGAATGTGTCACTAAAATGACTAAACTAATCTTCCACAAACTTGGTAAAAAGAGAGTTACTATTACCAAAGGAAAGGCGACACCAAGTAGGTGAATTAGAAGATATTTGTTTTCTGTGTTTTTACGATCTGCAACTGTTTGACTTTGTAGGTGAAAATCAGATAAAAAGTGACAGATTAAGAAAAGTGTCAAAATGGGATTTTGAATGAGATAGTGAGAAAGTCCAGTAATAGGCATTAAGCTAACTCCTCTCCATGATGTTTAAGGCATTTTAAAGCCGTTTTACGTGCGCGAAGGTAGACTTTGATGTTGCTACTTTTGAGCCGTTTAGACAAAGCGCTGGTTGTTAATTCTAAGCGTTTGGCAAGTATTTGCTGATCAAACTGCTCATCATATATGCCAAGAGTTAACAGTTCCTTTAAAATCATTTCTTGACTTGCTCGCCAATCTGATTTGATGGCTTCGCTACTAGCAATCAAGGCATTCACAATGTTAACTTGACTTTCATCATCAAAAGAAACTGCAATTTGCGTATTGCCATAATCATTTTTTTGATGAATATAATTAATTGCTTTTCTAGCGTGCCAATAAGCTGGGCCATCAGCACCAATACTTTGTTCAGGATTAATGTCTGTTAAAATTTTGCCTAATCCTATCCCAAAACGTACTTGATAAGGCTGCATAGCGAGATTGATGCGGTCAATAATTTGAAATAAAGGGGCATCAAGCGTCAATAATCCTTGAAATTCATCTCCCAATGTAATAGATAATTTTGAAACCAATACTTCTTTAAATTCTGTATTCAAATCATTTAAGCAAGTTTCTAATATTTTTTGAACTTGGTAACGATTATCGATTTTTTTTGAATCAATGATATCACCAATTAATGCAAAATAATTCATAGGCTACCTCCCTTGTAGGTCTATTATAACAGACTTGTCAAAAAAAGTCCGTTATAACGGAAATTATTTAAAAAGTCTATTATAATGGCAATGAAAACTGACCTAAAAAACCTCACAAAGAAAATTTGCAAGGTTTGAAAGATTTATTTAACTTTTGCTTCTTCGTAGTCACATTCTTCATTGCTGCAGACGACTTGTTTACCGCCGCCACGAATTTTTTTCTCAACAAGGAATTGACCACATTTTGGACAAGAACGTCCGACTGGTTTATCCCATGATGTAAATTCACATTCAGGATATTGATCACAACCATAGAAAATACGGTTACGTTTTGTTTTACGTTCAATAACTTGGCCTTTACCACAGATTGGACATGTCACACCAATTTCTTTAGTAATGGCTTTGGTATTATGGCATTCAGGGAAATTACTACAAGCATAGAATTTACCGTAACGACCAAGTTTAATAACCATTGGATGTCCACAAACATCACAATCAAAGCCGGCAGGTTCATCTTTGATTTGAATTTTTTCAATCTCAGTTTCTGCTTTTGCCAATTCTTTTTCAAATGGCTTGTAGAAAGCATCGATGACTTTTTGCCATTGTTCTTTACCTTCTTCGACTTGGTCAAGTTTACCTTCCATATCAGCAGTAAACTTGACATCAACAATATCAGGGAAGAATTCAACAATCAAATTATTGACGATTTCACCAAGTTCTGTTGGTTCAAAACGTTTTGAAACCAAGCGAACATAGTAACGTCTTTGGATAACATCAAGTGTTGGTGCGTAAGTTGATGGACGACCAACACCATTTTCTTCAAGGGTTTTAATCAGTGTAGCTTCTGAATAACGTGCAGGTGGTTGAGTAAAGTGTTGTTCAGGACTTGTAGAAACTTTCTTAACAACATCACCCTCAGCCATATCTGGCAACATTTTATTCTTATCAGAATCGTTATAAACAGCTAAGTAACCATCAAATTTTACTTTACTACCGTTAGCTGTGAAGCGCACGCCATTTTGCTCCAAGTTAACTTTCATGGTATCAAAGACTGCAGCTGTCATTTGACTAGCTACAAAACGATTCCAGATCAGTGTATAAAGTTTTAATTGGTCCTTATCTAAGTGTTTTGCAATTGATTCTGGAGTTAGATTAACGTTTGATGGGCGAATGGCTTCATGGGCATCTTGAGCACCTGAAGCGTTCTTTACACGGCTACCATGTTTAGAGTAATTTTCACCAAAACGTTCTGTAATAAAACCTGCAGCATCATTTTGAGCAACAGGACTAATACGTGTAGAGTCGGTACGCATGTAAGTAATCAAACCTTGTGTACCACTCTTACCAAGACTAATTCCTTCGTACAATTGTTGTGCAACCATCATGGTTTTACGTGTACGGAAGTTGATTTTATTAGCAGCATCCTGTTGAAGAGATGATGTTGTATATGGAAGTGGTGCGTTACGACGACGCTCTTTCTTTTCAACTTTTGCTACGTTAAATTCATCACTAGTAAGACGAGCAAGGACTTCTTGCACTTCTTCGTTAGTGTTAAGTTTTAATTTTTTACCATCAATGCCATAAAAAGCAGCTTGGAATTTCTTTGTTCCTTTTTTGAAGAAACCATCAATAGTCCAGTATTCTTCAGGTTTAAAGGCTTTAATTTCGTTTTCGCGGTCAATAATTAGTTTTAAAGCAACTGATTGAACACGTCCAGCAGAAAGACCTTTTTTAACTTTTTTCCAAAGTAATGGCGAAATAGAATAACCAACAATACGGTCAAGAACACGACGGGCCTGTTGGGCATCTACCAAATCCATATCAATCTGACGTGGTTCAACGAAAGCATTTTTAACAGCATCTTTCGTAATTTCGTTGAAGACAACACGGTTTTTATCGTTTTCATCAAGTCCCAAAATATGTGCTAAATGCCATGAAATAGCTTCTCCTTCACGGTCCGGGTCACTTGCGAGATAAACTTTTTTAGATTTTTTAGCCTCTTTTTTCAAATCATTAATCAGAGGACCTTTACCGCGAATATTAATATATTGCGGTTCATAATTATTTTCAAAATCAATAGACATGCTTGATTTTTTCAAATCGCGGATATGACCAACCGAAGCGACAACTTTGTAGTTGCGTCCTAGATACTTTTCAATGGTTTTTGCTTTAGCTGGTGATTCCACAATAACCAAGTTTTTCTTGGCAGCTGTTTTTTTCTTTGTCGTTTTTTTACTTGTCTTTTTAACAGCTGTTTGGGCTTTTGTAGTAGTCGTTGCCATAAGCTCACTTCCTATCAGTAATAAACTTATAACATGATACCCCGCTTTTTGCGAACTGTCAATAAAAAAGTTGTATTTAATAGAAAAAACTTGTTTACATTTGGTATTCCGAAAGAACGTCTAGCCCTGATGTGATGCACTTTGCACCCTCTTTGATTAAGTGATGACAACCATCTGATTTTCCATCTAGGATATTACCAGGAATGGCAAAAACATCTCGGCCTTCTTCTAGTGCTCGTTCACAAGTAATAAGACTGCCTGAGCGGAGCTTGGCTTCTGCTACGATGACACCTTGTGATAAGCCTGCAATGATTCGATTGCGTTCTGGGAAATGGTATTTTAGTGGTGCTTCTCCTGCTGTGTACTCACTCAAAATCAGATGATTTTTTCCTAAATACTCCTGCAACTGCTTGTTTTCCTTGGGATAATAAACATCCAGACCACATCCGATTACTGCTATTGTTGCACCGCCATTTTTTAAGGCTGAGATATGGGCACTGGTGTCAATACCTCTAGCTAAACCACTGACAATAATAAAGTGATTGCCAAGTTCATTGATGATTTTTTGAACAGATTTTGTTCCAGTTTGAGAACTAGTTCTCGCTCCTACTACTGCCATCTTCGGTCGACTGAGTAAGTCGATATTTCCTTGATAGAAAAGTAAAACAGGTGGATTATAGCAATGTTTTAATTCCAAAGGGTATTCATCATCTAATATCGAGATACTAGGGTATTGATTAAAAAGTTTTCTTAACTCCTTGCTATCTAAAGCTTTATATTTTTCCATAAAGAGAATTGGGTTCTTACACTTAGAAACCACAGCCATATCACGCAAAGAAAGAGATTTATTTACTTGCTTCTGATAATCCAAAATAGCAAGAATGTTACGATTAGTAAGTCCTGCTTGTTTTAATTTAAAAAGTTCAAAATTATTCATTAGTCACCTCACTACTTTTCTATTCGAAAAAAAGTCCTATAACCATAGGACTTTGTGAGATTTTTTTGAGTTAATCTAATATTTTGATGATTTTAGCTGGATTTCCGGCGATAACCACATTATCTCCAAATGATTTGGTTACAACAGCGCCAGCACCAACGACGACATTATCACCTAAAGTGACACCTGGTAAAATGGTTACACCACCACCAAGCCATACATTATCACCAATAGTTATTGGTGCTCCGTATTCCAAACCAGAAATACGTTCTTTCGCATCTAGTGGGTGAAGAGGAGTTAAAAACTGACAATTCGGACCAATCATAGCGTTGTCTCCAATGTGAATCTCGCAGACATCTAACATGGTACAGTTATAATTAGCGAAAAAGTTCTCGCCAACGTAGATATTTGACCCGTAATCGCAGACAAATCGTTGTTCCATAAGAAGATTGTCACCTGTCGCACCAAACAGTGATTTGATAATCTCTTTACGCTTATTGCGGTCTTCTTCATTGTTAAAAAGGGTGATTTGTTTACGGGCATGTAGACGCATGGCAAGTAGCTCACTAT
The DNA here is from genome assembly GCF_002393675.1 of Streptococcus sp. UBA4344. Classification (NCBI taxonomy): domain Bacteria; kingdom Bacillati; phylum Bacillota; class Bacilli; order Lactobacillales; family Streptococcaceae; genus Streptococcus; species Streptococcus sp. UBA4344. The sequence continues at coordinate 13,918 of NZ_DGTE01000008.1, read as the reverse complement.
CACCAGCGTCATACAGCTGGCCAGCTAGCATTTTTTCTTTTTCGCTTGTCATTTATTGCTCCTTTAACATGGATTTAATTGGTTCAAAAGATTTACGGTGAATAGGTGTAACACCAAGCTTTTTAAGACCTTCGAGATGATCTTTAGTTCCGTAACCAACGTTTTTCTCAAAGGCATAGCCTGGATATTCTTTTGCGTATTCAGTCATCATACGGTCACGAGTCACTTTAGCGACAATGGATGCAGCCGCAATTGAAAGAGAATTAGCATCGCCTTTAATAAGCGATTCTTGAGGAATATCAGTATCGAGATGCATAGCATCGATTAGCAGATAATCTGGTTTTGTGATTTGTCCTTTGAGCTGGTCAATTGCTTGTAACATACCAACTTTTGTGGCTTCGTAAATATTGATATCGTCGATAACATTATTATCAATAACACCAATACCAACTCCTAAAGCACGCGCAAGGACTTCTTCATAAATTTCTTCGTGATGTTTTTTAGGAATTTTCTTGGAATCATTAAGATGCTTGATTTTACAATTCTTAGGCAGAATAACGCAGGCAGTCACGACAGGACCCGCTAATGGGCCACGTCCTACTTCATCAATACCTCCGATAGCTTCATAACCAGCTTGATAAAGTTCTTTTTCGTAGCGCAGCATTTTTTCAAGACGTAAATTTTCATCGATATCAGCTTGAATAGCCTTTTTACGCTGAATGATAGCCTTCTGAACACCTGCTCTGCTATCTTCCTCGTAGGCTTTCCAGCGCGCATCGTCAAGACTATCAATCTCAGCTAAGGCTTCTTTGATTTCTTTAACGGTCGCCATCTTCTACTTCTCCTACAATGTCCAAAGTATAGCGACCAAGTTTGCCTTCACGAACATCTTTTACAAAAAGGCTGTAGAAACGATCATAGTCATCGCGGAAACCAAGTTTTTGCGTCATAGCCATAATGATTTCTGGCGCTTCTTCTTCCAAATCAATACCTTTATAGCGTTCGATTAAACGTTCTGGATAATGTTCTTTGAAGAAATTCAAACCAAAGATTGTTACTTCATCCATTGGCAACAATTGATCTTTAATTGCTCCTGTAAGAGCAAGTTTTAGGCCTACAACTTCATCTTCAAATTTTGGCCAAAGAATCCCTGGTGTGTCAAGGATTTCCAAGTCTTTGTTTGATTTAAGCCATTGTTGACCTTTTGTGACACCTGGTTTATTACCGACAACGGCAATTTTCTTACCAGCCAAACGGTTCATGAGCGTTGATTTACCAGCATTTGGAATACCGATAATCATAGTACGAAGGGTTTCTTTTTGGATACCACGTTCGCGTAATTTAGCTAACTTATCAGCCATTAATGACTTAGCTGCATCAGTGACTAATTTGACAGTTGATTGTTCTTTTGAGTTAACAGCAAGGGTTTTTATGCCTTGATTTTCAAAATAATTGCGCCATTCTTTTGTGCGGTTACTATCAGCCAAATCTGTTTTGTTTAAAATCATTAATTTGGGTTTATCACCAACAATTTTTGTTAGCATTGGATTTTGACTAGATAATGGAAGACGTGCATCAACCAGAATTGTTACAAAATCTACGTGTTTGATATTTTCTTGAACTTGTCGACGAGCTTTCGACATGTGACCAGGGAACCACTGAATAGTTGCCATAAGTGTATAATTCCTTTCCTTGTTAAACTAATCTATGTTTTAGTATTGATTATTTCTTGTTTTCCACAAAAAGTGAAAAATATACCACATATCATTATAACATAAAGTGTTTTCGAAATGAGCGTTCGCCAGCTCCTTTCTTGACTATCCTTTCTTAAGACGATACAATGAAATCAAATGAGAAAAGGCTTTATTTAAGGAGATTCAAATGGACGATTACAAAGAAAAGACAATCAAAACTTATTTAACAGAACGTTTAGAACCTGCAATTAAAAGTTATGACAAAAAAGCTCGTTTTCATCGCGCTTGGTTTATTGTTTTTAAAGTTATTCAAATTATTACATTGGCGTTAATCCCGATTTTGGCTAGTTTGCCAATTCCTTGTTTTAAACTCCTTGCTGTGATTAGTTCTTCTCTTGTACTTATTCTTGAAGCACTTATTGCACTATCAAGTCATAAAACCAAATGGCAACTTTATCAAGAAACATCCAAAACGCTTGCTTCAGAAAAATTTGCCTTTGAAACTGGAGCAGGTATTTACGAAACTTCTGATGATGGTCGACTTTCTCTTTTAGTAGAACGTTGTGAAGCTATTATAAAATATCGCGATTAATAAAAAGAACCCTATGTCTTAATGGACATGGGGTCTATTTTTTCTTTTGTAGTGAAATTAGTATTGGAATACTAGTAAGCGTTAGGTAATATAAAACATAAAACCATTTGTGACTTTGACCAAGCATAACGTAACTCATGATTAAATAAAAAGCACAGTATCCTAGCCATAATTTTGCTGTCGTTTTAGGGTGATTTCTTATGAACGAATTGACTCTTTTAATCAATAATCTGATATTCCTTTTCAAATGTTTTTTGAGCAATAATACGGCGATTGGTAATATCGATATAATCGCCTAAGTATGCCAATTCATACATACCGTAGCCAGCAAATCCGCCACCTAGGCTTCCAATCGCTCCTGTTTTAAGGTTTTTAACTGTTGATGGCTTTAAACCAGCCGTTAAAACACGAAGGTGGTTATCTAACCAGCAAAAATATCTTTTTGCAAAAGCTTCTTTTACCCAGTCAGGACTATTTCGATTATCTTTACTAACTTGCCAAACATCAGCAACTTTTCCCTTATAAATCACTGTCATTATTTTTCTCCTTTTTAAAATATTCCCTTTTAAAATAATAGTTAAAATGCTCCAAAATTTATTTCACATATTTATTTTATCAGATAAAGGTTCAAAAAAACGACTATGTCGCAAACAGTCGTTTTTTCGTCGTAAATGGTTTGTTTTTGACTCGATAATATAACTTTAGCTATAAAAAAGAGACCTGTTAAGTCTCCTTTGATATTATTTTACATAAGGTCGTTGAAATCCCAAACTTCAGTCCAACCTTCGTAGAAATCTGGTTCATGACAAACCATAAGAATACTTCCTTTGTAGGCTTTCAAGGCGCGTTTGAGTTCTTCTTTGGCATCAACATCTAAGTGGTTAGTTGGTTCGTCAAGGACAAGGACGTTGTTTTCACGGTTCATCAATAGACAAAAACGAACTTTAGCTTGTTCTCCACCAGAAAGTACTTGAATTTGACTTTCAATGTGTTTTGAAGTTAAACCACAGCGAGCAAGGGCAGCACGAACTTCAGCTTGGTTGAGGGCAGGGAATGCGTCCCAGACAGCTTCAAGTGGAGTTTGACGATTACCAGCAGCAACTTCTTGTTCAAAGTAACCAAGCTCAATATAATCACCACGTTCAACACTTCCTGAGATCGGCGGAATAATTCCTAACAAACTCTTGAGAAGGGTTGTTTTCCCAATACCATTAGCACCAATGATAGCAACTTTTTGATTACGCTCAAAGGTTAGATTAAGAGGTTTTGTCAATGGGCGATCATAACCAATTTCCAAATCTTGTGTTTGGAAAATAAAGCGACTTGGTGTACGTGACTCTTTAAATTCGAATGATGGTTTTGGTTTTTCAGCCTGTAATTCAATACGATCCATCTTATCCAATTTTTTCTGACGTGACATGGCCATATTTCGTGTGGCAACACGCGCTTTGTTACGATTAACAAAATCTTGCAAATCAGCGATTTCTTTTTGTTGACGTTCGTAAGCTGCTTCAAGCTGTGCTTTTTTCATGGCATAAACTGCTTGGAAATTGTCATAATCTCCAGTGTAGCGAACCAAATCATGATTTTCAACGTGATAAACAATATTAATGACATCATTTAGGAATGGGATATCGTGTGAAATCAAAACAAAGGCATTTTCATAGTTTTGAAGGTAACGTTTCAACCATTCAATGTGTTCTGCATCAAGGTAGTTCGTTGGTTCATCGAGAAGTAAGATATCTGGTTTTTCAAGCAAAAGTTTTGCTAAAAGTACTTTAGTACGTTGACCACCAGATAGTTCTGTTACATCAGATTCCATCCCGAAATCCATTACCCCAAGTGCGCGGGCGACTTCATCGATTTTAGCATCCAAAGTATAAAAATCACGTGATTCTAGACGATCTTGCAATTCTCCTACTTCTTCCATAAGGGCATCCATATCAGCCCCTTCATCAGCCATAGACATGTAAATTTCATTAATACGTTCTTCTGTTTTGAAAAGTTCGTCAAAAGCTGTACGCAAAACATCACGCACTGTCATACCTGCTTCTAAAACGGTATGTTGATCAAGGTAGCCAGCAGTCACGTATTTTGACCATTCTACTTTTCCTTCATCTGGTTGCAAATGACCAGTAACAATACTCATGAAGGTTGATTTTCCTTCACCGTTAGCCCCAACAAGCCCAATGTGCTCTCCTTTTAAAAGACGAAAAGAGACATCTTCAAAAATTGTACGCTCACCAAAGCCGTGACTTAAATGTTTAACTTCTAAAATACTCATTAGTTATAATCTTTCATTCAATTTCTTTTTTGAAAATAGCTGCGCAAATCAGCTTTTTTTATAATCTTTTCAATTATAGCATGACTTTAAGAGCTAAGGCAATGCCTTAATAGCTTGAAAACGTTGACTGCTTTGGAAAATAAAAGAGAGTGGAACAAATAAAGTCTCCGGTAGAGACTTTATTCATGAGCATAAAAATTAGAAAGCAAATCAGTAGTTTCATAGAAACTTGATTTCTCAGCAAATCTCAATTTCTAGAGGCTAACCTAAAACGGACTATTTCTAGATTGTTTTTGACACATACTTTGTAAGTTTTCTTTCCTGATTAAAAAGGTTTGTAAAAGTTACTAGACCCCACTTACTCACTCCATTACACTATACTTCGCTTATTATAACTAAGTAAAAAAGAGGCTGTCCCAGCCTCTGTGACTTATTCAGAGATTGTTTTGGCATGGACATGCTCTTGAGTAAAGAACTGTTTCAAAATTGGGTAAAGAATTGGTACTGAAATAATTGTGACGAGAGCAGAACCAAATGTGCCACCAATTTTAATCAAAGCTGTCCAAAAAGCAACTTGCAGATGAAGACCACCCACAAGACTATTAATCAAAGTATATTTAACAAGGTTACTAATGATTTTTGTAATGGCAGCTACGATCCCAACAATAATCACGTTACGTGTTTTGGTGTCAGAATGCAACAGTTTTTCAAAAACAAAATGAAGTACCAAACATACAATTAAAGATTCTAAAATAGTAATCCAGACTTCTGCTGCGTAACCATTAAGCACATCAAACAATCCTAGGCCGATAGAGGCGACTAGAGCGCCGATTTTTGAGCCAAACAATAAAACAGCCACAACTACTAAAGCATTGCCAAAATGGACAAATTGAGCGCCTAATGGGATACGTAAAAATTGTACACTAATAAAAATTAAGGCTGAATAAAAACTAAGTTCAACAAGTTGACGTGTGGTAAGATTTTTCATGCTTTTTCCTCCATTAATTGTTTCATTTGTAGGGCTAAATCAGCTAAAAAAGGCTCAAAAGATAGTCCAAAGCGTAAATCGCGTTTCAATGCCAAAGTTCTTTGCAAAGATTTGTCAATAAAAGCTAAGGCAAGGCTGGTGACATCATCTAAAGCTAATCCATGAAAGTAGCCAGCACCAAGAACTGCCGTTAACAAGTCACCAGTTCCGAAGAAATGATAAGGATATTTTTTTGAAAAATGATAAGAGATACGCCCATTATCACAATCAAAATGAGCTAAACCAATTTTGTCATTTTCAAAAGACACACCCGTTAAGATAATGTGTTTATTATGAAGGCAAGATAGTTCTTGAAATAACTGCTCGATATCTGCTTTGCTGTAAGACTCACCAAGATAAGGACAATCAGCTAAGAGACAAGCTTCAGTGATATTTGGTGTGATCACATCGGCATTTCTACAAAAATCACGCATGGCTAAGACAAAATCTTCCTGATAACCAGCATACAAGTGCCCGTTATCAGCCATGATCGGGTCCACAAAACGTGGTAGATGATTTTCAGCAGCAAATTCAGATAGCAAGTGCAATTGCTTTTGAGTTTTAAAATAGCCTGTAATCACTCCATGACAAGTAAAATCAAGCATCTCCCACTGTTTGATAAAGCCTTCGCTAGCCTGAGTTAAATCTGTGATGTTAATGTTGTCAAAACCACCAGTGTGTGATGACAAAAGAACAGTCGGCATCGGCATAACTTCAATTTGGCAAGTTGATAAAACAGGTAAAGCACTTGATAAGGCGACTTTCCCAACCCCAACAATGTCATTAGCAACAATCACAGATCGTGTAAGATGATTCATAATAAACAACTTTCTAATCTTCTTTAAAGCCCAATCTTATCAAGAAGAAAAGGGTTTAAATTAAGAGTTTAGAAATATTGTAAGAAAATTCAATTTATTATACAATAGGTATCATAAAGAACTGTATGGGGACAGATTATGACAAGTAAATACCAAGACATTATGACATCGATTATCGGTCAAATCGAAAATGGACAATTGCAAAAGGGAGATCGACTGCCATCGATTCGTCGTTTGAGCCAAAGCTATCATTGTAGTAAAGATACGGTTCAACGTGCTTTGTTAGAATTAAAATTCAAAAATTATATTTATGCTGTTGAAAAGAGTGGTTATTACGTTCTTGAAGGAAAAAATCAGAAAGAATCTCCCTTAAATCTCAGCTTATCTGACTACAATAATATGGCTTACGAGGATTTTACAACTTGTTTAACAGAAACGCTTGTCAATCGTGAAAATTACCTCTTCAACTACTACTACCAACAAGAAGGGTTGCAAGAATTGATTCATTCTTTGCAGATTTACCTTGAAAAAAGTGCTATTTACGCTAAAAAAGAAAATATTTTAGTAACATCTGGAACACAACAGGCTCTGTACATCCTTTCTCAAGTACACTTTCCAAATCACAAGGAAACCATTCTCTTGGAACAACCGACATATCATCGTATGATTGATTTGGTTCGCTCGCTTAATTTGCCTTATCGCACAATTGAGCGTGATTTTGACGGAATAAATCTATCGAAGTTGGAAAACTTGTTTAAAACAGGCAATATCAAGTTCTTCTACACTATTTCACGTTTTTCTAACCCTCTTGGCTTGTCTTATTCAACCAGTGAGAAACAAAAAATTGTTGAGCTAGCTAAGCGGTACAATGTTTATATTATCGAAGATGATTATATGGGAGATTTTGCAAAATCAACAGATTTGCCCCTTCATTATTATGACACTTCTGAGCATGTCATTTACCTAAAATCCTTTTCGATGACGATTTTCCCAGCTTTGCGCTTAGGTAGCATTATTTTGCCATCTGCCTTAACACAAGCTTTTCTTGATCACAAAAAGATGATTGATTATGATACTAATCTTATTATGCAAAAGGCACTTTCGCTTTATCTAGATAGCGGTCTGTTTGAGAAAAATCTTAACTATCTTAAACAAGTTTTTCACAAACAAAACTACAAAGCTGAAGCCATGCTAGCGCAATTTCCGGCTATTGAGCATTTTAGTACTTCTCTTCAAGGTTTGGTGCTTGAACTTCCACAAAATCACCATCTAGGCGATCTCAAATTTACCAATAAAATCAATTATTTAGAGACTAATTATCTTTCTTCAGCCGAGAAGCAATTTATTAAACTTCCTAATGACAAACATCTTCAGGAAACATTAGCGCTAATAGCTAAGCAACATACAAAATAAAACTCCAGAGACCATCTCTGGAGTTTTTTAGTTGTCTCAAATAGTCAATTAATAATCAGGGCGTAAAACACCTGTAACGGTTTCTTTAGTAGCTTCCACATCGCCATCAATAACAACATTGATAATACGTTTAGCGTCTTCTGGTGGGCAACACACCAAAGGAAGACGTAGAGGACCTGTTTCAAAGCCAAGATAATTCAAGACAGCTTTAACTGGAGCTGGACTTGGATATGAGAACAAGGCGTTAACTTTTGGAATGAACTGACGTTGGATAGCAGCAGCTTTTTTAATATCGCTATTTTCAATTGCTGTCAACATTTCATGCATTTCATCCCCATTTACGTGGGAAGCAACTGAAATGACACCGTCAGCACCAAGGTTCATAGCGTGGAAAGCATCTCCATCTTCACCGGTAAAGACTAAGAAATTGTCTGGTTTATGTTCGATAAGGTAAGCCATGTTAGCAAGGCTTGTACATTCTTTAACACCGATAATATTTGGATGTTCTGCTAAACGTAGCATTGTTTCTGGAGTCATTTCGACAACGACACGACCTGGAATGTTGTAAATGATAATTGGAAGGTCACTGGCATCCGCAATGGCTTTGAAGTGTTGATACATACCTTCTTGAGATGGTTTGTTGTAATAAGGAACGATAGCAAGCCCCGCAGCAAAACCACCAAAGGCAGCTACTTCACGCGCAAACTCGATTGAGTCACGTGTATCATTGGTACCAACGCCGGCAATCAAAGGTACACGACCTTTGACGATTTTTTGAACAGCCGCAAAAAGTTCCAATTCTTCATCGTGTGTCAATGTTGGACTTTCAGCAGTTGTCCCTGCCAACAAGAGCGCATCTGTATGGTGTGCTAGTAAGTGTTCAACAAGTTTTGGCAGTGCATCAAAATTAATTGAGCCATCTGCGTTAAATGGGGTAATCATCGCGGTGATGATTTTGACATCTCTTAAATCTTCAATAGACATAATAATCTCCCTCTTTGTCTAAGAATGTAAAACCTAATTGATAAAATATGCTCAAAGACCAGCTTCTAAGAGAAACTGGCTTGAGTTATTATTTGAGTTCGAATTTAAGCTCTTTTGTTGGGTGTACAAGTCCACGTTCGTGGAGTGTTTCAGCGATTTGAACTGAGTTCCAAGCAGCACCTTTAAGAAGGTTGTCTGAAACAACCCACATATGAATACCATTTTCAACATCCAAATCTTTACGGATACGTCCAACGAATGTTTCACGTTTGCCGACAGCATTAGCTGCTTGTGGGTAAACTTGGTTAGCTACATCGTCTTCAAGGACTGCACCTGGGAAAGCTGCAATAGCTGCTTTCACTTCTTCAATTGGGGCTACTTCTTTTGTTTCGATATAAACTGATTCTGAGTGTGAGAAAAGAACTGGCACACGAACACATGTTGCAGAAACTGGAAGTTCAGGCTCTTCCATGATTTTCTTAGTTTCGTTTGTCATTTTCATTTCTTCGTAAGTGTAGTCATTATCAGTGAAAACATCAATTTGTGCTAGAGCGTTAAATGCGATTGGGAAGTGTTTCTTATCGCCTCCACATGGCAAAATATCAGCATGAACGTCTTTAGGTTCTACGCCATCATTAACAACTTCTTTGATTTCGCGAAGTGTTTCGTTAATAGCTGATTGACCTGCACCTGATACGGCTTGGTATGTTGATACGATGATACGGCTTAAGCCCCATTTTTGACGAACTGGTTCCAAAGCAACCATCATTTGGATAGTTGAACAGTTTGGACAAGCAATAATACCATTGTGTGCGTCTAAGGCGTGTGCATTGACTTCAGGTACAACAAGTGGCACATCAGGATTTTGACGGAAATAAGATGTGTTATCAACAACAACTGCTCCAGCTTTAACAGCATATGGTGCGAATTTTGCAGAAACTGAACCACCTGCAGAGAAAAGAGCAATATCAACGCCTTCAAATGAATCTTCAGTTGTCAATTCAACAGTAACATCTTGTCCCTTATATTTCAATACTTTCCCAGCAGAACGTGAAGATGACAAAAGACGTATTTTGTCAATAGGGAGTGTTGATTGTTCTAATTGTTGAATCATGCGAGTTCCAACGGCACCTGTGGCACCAACGACAGCGACTGTATAGCCCATTTCAATACCTCTTCCTGGAAAATAGTATACTATTCTCAATTTTCTAAAAATTTATAGTAGCTACATTATACAATTTTTTAGAATAAAAGAAAAGACTGAATTTTATTTAATTTTAAAATATTTTGAAAACAAAAAATCCCCTACCAAAATGGTAAGGGAATGAGGCATTCAAAACTGAATGTGGCAAAAAGGTTCACACAGATTGCCAAAGTCCGCTCCTGCGTTTCTAGTCGAACTAGAATGACCTCCTCTTGCGCAAATAAACTCTCAAATCGAGTTAATTCGGCTCATCGCATGTAAATGATTATACCATAGATAGTAAGATTTGCAAAGAAGTTTTACCCGAGTGTATCTCCTTATTCATATCTTTTATCGATTATGTTAATACGCCAATGTAACTTTTTTATGTTGATTTCTCCTAAAATAAAGTTCCACCTGGTCTCCAAAGTTTATCTTTCAATGGAAACTGTTTTTGTAATTCACTATAAAAATTCAAAGATTTTTTGCTCAGTCTAAATTGTAAGGCCATCGGAGAAAGATTATTTTTTAATTCAGAAACAACTTGTAAAAAATCTCTATTGTTTTCTAGCTGTTCTTTTGCTTCAATAAATAATTTTCGCTCCCCATCTGATATATCAGAATCAAGTATCAAATTATAAATTTGTTTTAACATTTCATTCCTACTTTTTAAAGACGGCATAACTATTCTCCTATCAAATAAGATTAGGACATGTTTTGGCTAAATATTTAATTATCTTTCCAAAAATAATATGTTATTAGTAAACCAAGACATAATGAAAAACCGATGAGTATATAAAATATTTGATTAGTTTTTATTGTTAAAAAACCAAAAAATACAAGGTTAATAGTTGATAATGATAGAAGAAGTTTTTTCTTTTATTCATATTAGTCCACCTTCTTCTCTACATCAACGGTGCGATGGTTTTGACAAGTAATCCGATGAGTTTTTCGTGAGCTGGTCGGTTGACGAGCATTTCTTGTGTCACGCGCTTACTTTTTTGCATGGTTTGAATGCAATCGTCGTAAATATCACGGATAGCATCGACTTTGTACATGTAAGTTGCACATTCAAAATGATGGTAGAGACTACGGTAATCAAGGTTAATCGTACCGACTACTGCTTTGCTATCATCGCTGATAAAAACTTTTGCGTGAACAAAACCAGGTGTGTAGAGATAAATTTTAACGCCAGAGCGCATAAGTTTGTTAAAGTATGTTTTAGCTAGCATATAAGGGACTTTTTTATCTGGAATACCTGGCATGATGATTCTGACATCTACACCACGTTCAGCCGCAAAACAAAGAGCGTGTTCCATTTCACTGTCTAATATCAAATAAGGTGTCATGATATAGACATACTCTCTGGCGTGGTTAAGAATATCGATGTAGACATTCTCGCCAATTTTATCCGTATCTAGCGGCGAATCGCCATATGGAATAACATAGCCATTTGCTTTACGTTTTTTATCATGTTTTGCAAGATAAGGTTTGACCACCATTTGACGCTCGGTAATTGACCACATTTGTAAGAAAAGAACCAAGAAACTATCAACCGCTTTACCTTCAAGCATTAGTGCGGTATCTTTCCAGTGACCAAAACGATTGATTTTATTAATGTATTCATCAGCTAAATTCACACCACCTGTGAAACCAACTTTACCATCAATAACAATAATTTTTCGGTGGTCACGATAATTGTAATAAGTTGAGATAAATGGTGAAATCGGTGAAAACGCCTTAGCTTTGATACCAATTTTTTCCAAACGTTGCGTGTAGTCGAATGATAGGGTTGAAAATTCAATCATGCCGTCGTAGAGAACACGAACTTCAACCCCTTCTCTGACTTTTTGCTCTAAAATTCGAAGAATTTCACCCCACATGACCCCTTCTGCGATGATGAAAAATTCCATGAAAATATATTCTTCTGCCTTAAGCAGTTGTTTTTTAAGTTCTTCGAAAAATGCTTCTCCCGTTGGGAAATAGGTTACTTCTGTATTTTGATAGGCTGGAAAATCCCCTCGGCTACGGTCAAAATATTGAACCAAATGATAAGTTGTTGAGGTATTGCTTTTTAAAACTCGCAAAGTTTCAAGATTATCTTGCAAATACTGACTGCTAGCATCAACCAAATGATTCATGCGAAGCTTGAGACCACGATATCCCCAGTCAAGTTTGGTATAAATAAGAAACAACGACCCTAACAAAGGGGCAATCATAACCAAAATTAACCAAGTGACACGAGATAAAGCATCCATCTCGCTATTAACCAAGTATAGTACAGCAGCAATTGCAAGAGCACGCTCAATGATAGCAACCCAAATGCGATATTGATCTAACCATACAAATGATGCAATAATAAACAACAGTTGTAAAATTAGGAGAATGGAAATGACAGTCGTTCGACTAAAAATTCCTCTAAGAAAACTGCGACGGCTTTTATCTAATAAACGTATTGCTTTGATTTTATTTGTGCTTTTATTGTCGATAATCATAACCTCCCGTGTCGTCCTTTTTCATTTGCTACTATTATATCATACTTTACATTATGTCCTTTTTTGGAAGACAGAAAAAGCCGGCTAAAAGCCGACTTCATCTATATATGTATTAAATTAGAATAATCCAATAGCAGTTCCGTCTTCAGCAACATCCATATTAAGTGCTGCTGGTTTTTTCGGAAGGCCAGGCATTGTCATAACATCACCTGTTAGAGCAACAATAAATCCTGCACCAGTTTTTGGCACAAACTCACGGATTGTAATATCAAATCCTTCTGGCGCTCCAAGAAGTGTTGGATTATCAGAGAAGCTATATTGTGTTTTGGCCATACATACTGGCAATTTATCCCAACCAAATTGAGCAAATTGTTTCAATTGGTTTTTAGCTTTTTTACCAAAGATAACTTTGTTACCACCATAGATTTCAGTAACGATTTTTGTTATTTTTTCTTCAAGGCTTTGGTCATCTGAGTAAAGGCGTTTGTAGTTTGCATTTCCATTTTCAACGGCGTTTACAACGGCGTTAGCAAGATCAACACCACCGTCAGCTCCGTTTGCCCAAACGCTAGCAAGTTCTACTGGAACATCGATTTCGGCACAAAGTTCTTTAAGCGCAGCAATTTCAGCTTCTGTATCAGCAACAAATTCATTAATGGCAACAACTGCTGGAACACCAAATTTACGAACATTCTCAACGTGGCGTTTAAGGTTAGCAAATCCAGCACGTACTGCTTCAACATTTTCTTCACCAAGATCAGGTTTTGCTACGCCACCATGCATTTTAAGGGCACGAATTGTCGCAACGATAACAACCGCATCAGGTGTTGTTGGAAGATTTGGTGTTTTAATGTCAAAGAATTTTTCAGCACCAAGATCAGCACCAAAACCAGCTTCTGTGATAGTGTAATCAGCTAAGTGAAGAGCTGTTGTTGTAGCAAGAACAGAGTTACATCCGTGAGCAATATTAGCAAATGGTCCACCGTGAACAAAAGCAGGTGTTCCATAGATTGTTTGAACAAGGTTTGGTTTAATAGCATCTTTAAGGATAAGTGTCAAAGCGCCTTCTACCTTAAGATCACGTACATAAACTGGTGTACGATCATAACGGTAAGCAACAACAATGTTAGCCAAACGTTCTTTCAAATCTTTAATATCAGTTGCTAAACACAAGATTGCCATGATTTCTGAAGCAACAGTGATATCAAAACCATCCTCACGTGGAATACCATTAACTGGGCTACCAAGACCAACTGTTACATGACGAAGGGCGCGGTCATTAAGGTCGACAACGCGTTTCCAAATAATACGACGTTGGTCAATGCCGAGTTCGTTACCCTGATGAAGGTGGTTATCAATAATTGCTGAAAGAGCATTGTTAGCTGTTGTGATAGCGTGCATATCACCTGTAAAGTGAAGGTTGATATC
>NZ_DGTE01000032.1:0-140332 GCF_002393675.1 Streptococcus sp. UBA4344 | reverse complement strand
GGTGAAATGGAAGTTTGGGCTTTGGAAGCTTACGGTGCATCTAATGTTCTTCAAGAAATCTTGACTTACAAATCAGATGACGTGACTGGACGTCTTAAAGCTTATGAAGCCATCACTAAAGGTAAACCAATTCCAAAACCTGGTGTACCAGAATCATTCCGAGTTCTTGTTAAAGAATTGCAATCACTTGGTCTTGATATGCGCGTGCTTGACGAAGACGATAACGAAGTTGAACTTCGTGACCTTGATGAAGGTGAAGATGACGACGTAATGCACGTTGATGATCTTGAAAAAGCTCGTCAAAAACAAGAAGCTGAATCAGCAGAAGTAGCAGAAGTTTCTGCAGAAGAAAAATAATAATAGGAAAGAACAATTTGGGCATAAGAGTTGCAAGTAAATTTTGCTTCTCTTAGTCGGATTGTTTGGATGAGTCCTATAACGATAAATAATGTCTTGCAGATTGATATTTGTGAGTCATGACAGTTAGGAAGTAGCTCAGCTATTTTCAAAAGTACAATAAAGAAAGGTAAAACTAGTGGTTGACGTAAATCGTTTTAAAAGTATGCAAATCACATTAGCCTCACCAAGTAAGGTCCGTTCATGGTCTTATGGTGAAGTTAAAAAACCTGAAACAATCAACTATCGTACGCTCAAACCAGAACGTGAAGGTCTTTTTGATGAAGTTATCTTCGGACCTACAAAAGACTGGGAATGTGCTTGTGGTAAATATAAACGTATTCGTTATAAAGGAATTGTTTGTGACCGCTGTGGTGTTGAAGTAACACGTGCTAAAGTTCGTCGTGAACGTATGGGTCACATCGAATTGAAAGCTCCAGTATCACACATTTGGTACTTCAAAGGAATTCCATCACGTATGGGGCTTACTTTGGACATGAGTCCACGTGCACTTGAAGAAGTTATCTACTTCGCTGCTTACGTGGTTATCGATCCAAAAGATACTCCGCTTGAACCAAAATCACTTTTGACTGAACGCGAATACCGTGAAAAAATCCAAGAATATGGACAAGGTTCATTCGTTGCTAAAATGGGTGCTGAAGCTATCCAAGATCTTCTTAAACGCGTTGATTTGAAATCTGAAATCGCTGAACTTAAAGAAGAATTGAAAACAGCAACTGGTCAAAAACGTATCAAAGCAGTTCGTCGTTTGGATGTTCTTGATGCCTTCTACAAATCTGGTAACAAACCAGAATGGATGGTACTTAACATCTTGCCAGTTATTCCACCAGATCTTCGTCCAATGGTTCAATTGGATGGTGGACGTTTTGCTGCATCTGACTTGAACGACCTTTACCGTCGTGTTATCAACCGTAATAACCGTTTGGCTCGTTTGCTTGAATTGAATGCCCCTGGTATCATCGTACAAAACGAAAAACGTATGTTGCAAGAAGCTGTTGATGCTCTTATCGATAACGGTCGTCGTGGTCGTCCAATCACAGGTCCTGGTAGCCGTCCTCTTAAATCTTTGAGCCACATGCTTAAAGGTAAACAAGGTCGTTTCCGTCAAAACTTGCTTGGTAAACGTGTTGACTTCTCTGGACGTTCAGTTATCGCCGTAGGTCCAACACTTAAAATGTATCAATGTGGTGTGCCACGTGAAATGGCTATCGAATTGTTCAAACCATTTGTAATGCGCGAAATCGTTGCTCGTGATTACGCAGGTAACGTTAAAGCAGCTAAACGTATGGTTGAACGTGGAGATGAACGTATTTGGGATATTCTTGAAGAAGTTATCAAAGAACACCCAGTACTTCTTAACCGCGCACCGACTCTTCACCGTTTGGGTATCCAAGCCTTTGAACCAGTCCTTATCGATGGTAAAGCACTTCGTCTTCACCCACTTGTTTGTGAAGCCTACAATGCCGACTTCGATGGTGACCAAATGGCCATCCACGTACCTCTTTCTGAAGAAGCACAAGCAGAAGCACGTCTTCTTATGCTTGCCGCAGAACACATCCTTAACCCTAAAGATGGTAAACCAGTCGTAACACCATCTCAAGATATGGTTCTTGGTAACTACTACCTTACTATGGAAGAACCAGGTCGTGAAGGTGAAGGAATGGTCTTCAAAGACCGTGATGAAGCAGTAATGGCATACCGTAACGGTTATGTTCACTTGCACACACGTGTTGGTATTACAGTAGATAGCATGCCAAACAAACCATGGACTGATGAACAAAAACACAAAATCATGGTTACAACTGTTGGTAAGATCCTCTTCAACGACATCATGCCTGATGATCTACCTTACCTTCAAGAACCAAATAATGCTAACTTAACTGAAAAAACTCCAGATAAATACTTCTTGGCACCTGGACAAGATATCCACACTGTTATTGATAGTCTTGATATCAACGTTCCATTCAAGAAGAAAAATCTTGGTAACATCATTGCGGAAATCTTTAAACGTTTCCGTACAACTGAAACATCAGCCTTCCTTGACCGCTTGAAAGACCTTGGTTACTACCATTCAACTCTTGCTGGTTTGACAGTGGGTATCGCCGATATCCCAGTTATCGATAACAAACAAGAAATTATCGATGCAGCTCACAGCAAAGTTGAACAAATCAACAAAGCCTTCCGTCGTGGTTTGATGACTGATGATGATCGTTATGTTGCTGTTACAACAACATGGCGTGAAGCTAAAGAAGAACTTGAACAACGTCTGATTGAAACACAAGATCCTAAGAACCCAATCGTTATGATGATGGACTCAGGAGCTCGTGGTAACATCTCTAACTTCTCACAACTTGCCGGTATGCGTGGTTTGATGGCTGCTCCGAACGGACGTATCATGGAATTGCCTATCCTATCTAACTTCCGTGAAGGTTTGTCTGTCTTGGAAATGTTCTTCTCAACTCACGGCGCTCGTAAAGGTATGACCGATACAGCCCTTAAGACTGCCGACTCTGGTTACCTTACTCGTCGTTTGGTTGACGTTGCCCAAGACGTTATCATTCGTGAAGACGATTGTGGAACTGACCGTGGTCTTGTTATTCGTGCTATTACTGATGGTAAAGAAGTAACAGAAACTCTTGAAGAACGTCTTGTTGGTCGTTACACTAAGAAATCTGTTAAACATCCTGAAACTGGCGAAGTTATCGTTGGTCCAGATGTATTGATTACTGAAGATATGGCAGCTGAAATTGTTAAAGCTGGTGTTGAAGAAGTTACAATCCGTTCAGTATTTACATGTAACACTCGTCATGGTGTCTGCCGTCACTGTTATGGTGTCAACCTTGCAACAGGTGATGCGGTTGAAGTTGGTGAAGCAGTTGGTACAATTGCCGCTCAATCTATCGGTGAACCTGGTACACAGCTTACAATGCGTACCTTCCACACGGGTGGTGTTGCGTCAAATACCGATATTACACAAGGTCTTCCTCGTATCCAAGAAATCTTTGAAGCTCGGAATCCTAAAGGGGAAGCCGTTATCACTGAAGTTAAAGGTACTGTTGTTGACATTGAAGAAGATGCTTCTACACGTACTAAGAAAGTTTACGTTCAAGGTAAAACTGGTATGGGTGAATACGTGGTACCATTCACTGCCCGCATGAAAGTTGCTGTTGGTGATGAGGTACACCGTGGTGCTCCCCTTACTGAAGGTTCTATCCAACCTAAACGTCTCCTTGAAGTTCGTGACACATTATCAGTTGAAACTTACCTTCTTGCTGAAGTACAAAAAGTTTACCGTAGCCAAGGGGTAGAAATCGGTGATAAACACGTCGAAGTAATGGTTCGCCAAATGCTTCGCAAAGTTCGTATCATGGATCCAGGTGATACAGAACTTCTCCCAGGCACACTTATGGATATTGCAGACTTTACAGATGCTAACAAAGATGTTGTTATCTCTGGTGGTATCCCTGCAACTGCACGTCCAGTACTTATGGGTATTACTAAAGCTTCGCTTGAAACTAACTCATTCTTGTCAGCTGCATCATTCCAAGAAACAACTCGTGTTCTTACAGATGCTGCTATCCGTGGTAAGAAAGATCACCTTCTTGGTCTTAAAGAAAATGTTATCATCGGTAAAATCATTCCAGCTGGTACAGGTATGGCTCGTTACCGTAACCTTGAACCACAAGCTGTTAATGAACTTGAAACAAGTGAAGATGCTGAAACAGTTGAAGCAACTGTATCAACAGACGCTGAATAATCTGATTTCACATTTTGAGTTAATAAATGAAAAAGCCTAGGATGATTTCCTAGGCTTTTTCGGTGCTAATTATTAGAGCTAAACAGATGATAATGGTTATAAATAAGCAAATCCTTTTTAAAATCCTTTTAATTTTTATATAATAAAGGCCATAAGGAAGTGAAAAAATGTATCAAGTAATCAAAATGTATGGGGACTGGGAACCCTGGTGGTTCTTGGATGATTGGCAGGATGATATCATCGAAGAACAAGTTTTTGAATACTTTGAAGAAGCTGTGTCATTTTATAAATCAGAATGGCAGTCGTTGAGAATGAACCTGCCAAGTTGTAAGTGTCATGATAATTTTCAAGCTGCTTTCTGGGATCAATCAGAAAAACGTTGGTGTGAAAATTGTGGTGACTATCTGCAACAGTATCATTCCCTTTTAATCTTAAAGGATGGGCAAGAATTGACTGAAGAACATTTTGCTTATCATTTTAATGTTCGAAATGACGAACCTAGTCCCAGGCCTCGAAATTGCAAATTTAAACCTTAACCATGGAATTTTTCCATGGTTTTTTCTTTTTACCAAAATTTTTTACGAATATAAGATTTGAGGAGGTTAAAATGATTCAGGAAAAGGCAAAGCAGCTTATTAGAGATGCTGTTGAAAAGAATGCACAAGATATTTATATTGTTCCTAAAGCCAATCATTATGAAATTTATCAGCGTATCGGAGATGAACGTCAATTTATCCAAGAAGCAGCTATTGATGAGATGACGGGGTTGATTAGTCATTTTAAATTTGTATCGGGGATGAATGTTGGTGAGAAACGCCGTAGTCAGCTAGGTTCTTGTGATTATTTATTTGCTGATGATGAGGAAATTTCATTGCGCTTGTCTACGGTTGGTGATTATCGTGGGCATGAGAGCCTGGTCATTAGACTTCTTTATTCAGGTCGCCATGATTTGCAATATTGGTTTGATGGAGCTAGAAATATTTTAGAAGCGATTGATAGTAGGGGACTTTATCTTTTTTCCGGGCCAGTAGGGAGTGGGAAAACTACTCTCATGTATCAATTGGTTCGGGAAAAATTTCCGGATAAACAAGTCATTACAATAGAAGATCCTGTTGAGATTAAGCAAGATAACATGTTGCAGTTACAACTTAATGATGAGATTGGTATGACTTACGATAATCTGATTAAACTTTCGCTCCGTCATAGACCAGATATTTTGATTATAGGTGAGATTCGAGATAGTGAGACGGCACGTGCGGTTATTAGAGCAAGCTTAACGGGAGTTTTGGTCTTTTCAACGATTCATGCTAAGAGTATCCCGGGTGTCTATGCAAGATTATTAGAATTAGGAGTTAGTAGGCAGGAGCTAGAAAATAGCTTACGAGCTATTATTTATCAGCGGTTAATTGGCGGTGGAGGTGTAGTTGATTTTGCCAAAGGAGATTTTGAACATTACCCACCAAAAAGGTGGAATGAGCAAATTGAAAGCCTTGCTAGAGACGGACATATCAGTGGTGAGCAAGCAAAAATCGAAAAAATTGCCTTTTAAGAAACAGCAGAAGGTTATTCAATTATTTAATAATTTATTTAACAGTGGCTTTAACTTAACTGAAATTGTTTCTTTTTTAAGACGAAGTCAACTATTAGCAGAAGTTTATGTGGATACCATGCAGGAATCTTTGTTAAGTGGTGCAAGCTTAGCTGATATGATGACGAAACTCGGCTTTTCAGATACGATTGTAACCCAGATTGCTCTTGCGGATGTTCACGGTAATTGTCAGCAGAGTTTGTTAAAAATTGATGGCTACTTGGCCAGTATGTCAGTTATTCGAAAGAAATTGATTGAAGTGGCGACTTACCCACTCATTTTACTTAGTTTTTTAATCCTGATTATGCTGGGCTTGAAAAATTATTTGCTGCCACAGCTAGAAAATCAAAATATTGCCACTCAGATTATTAGCCATTTTCCTATGATTTTTTTGGGTGGTTTTGCCTTACTAGGCTTAGGAAGTTTTTTAGGATTTTTGTACGCAAAGCGTCTATCACCGATTTACCTTTATAGTCAGCTAAGCCGTCTTCCGATTTTGGGACGCTTTGTTCGATTATATTTGACGGCTTATTATGCGCGTGAATGGGGAAATCTGATTGGACAAGGAGTTGAATTAATGGAGATTGTTGAACTTATGCAAAGACAAAAATCCCGTCTTTTTCAAGAAATTGGAAAGGACATGCAAGAAGCTTTGCTTGCTGGGCAATCTTTTCATCAAAAGGTTCTAGATTATCCTTTTTTCTTGCGTGAACTTAGCTTGATGATTGAGTACGGTGAAGTCAAATCAAAATTAGGGCGTGAACTGGATATTTACGCAGAGGACACTTGGCAGAATTTCTTTAGCCAATTAACACAAGCGACACAATTGATTCAACCTTTGGTTTTTGTTTTTGTTGCTTTAATCATCGTTTTAATTTATGTGGCAATGCTTTTGCCAATGTATCAAAATATGGGAGGAAATTTTTAATGAAAAAAATTTGGAAAAAACTACGTAAAAAGTCTGTGGAAGCTTTCACACTTGTGGAGATGTTGATTGTCCTGCTAATCATTGGTGTCTTGATGTTGTTATTTGTGCCGAACTTGAGTAAGCAAAAAGAGGTCGTGCATGAAAAAGGGGATGCTGCTGTTGTTAAGGTTGTTGAGAGTCAGATGGATCTTTATGAGGTTAAAACTGGAGATAAAGCTAGTGTAGATGACTTGGTAGAAGTTGGCTATATTACAAAAGAACAAGCCAAAACTTACAATGAAGCTAAGAAGTAAGACGCTAGCAGCTTTTACCCTTATTGAAAGTTTGCTGACCTTAATGGTTTCTTGTTTTATAGTCATCATGTTTTCTCATTCGGTTAACGACATTTTTCAGTCTGTTGAGGAAAAGCTATTTTTCCTCTCTTTTGAAAATTGCTACCGCGATACACAAAAATTGGCCAGTATGAAGCAGGAAAGTCAAACCTTGCAAATATCACAAGATGGCATTTCAAATGGGATGACTAGTGTTACTTTACCTCAAACAGTGTCTGTAGCCAAAAATTATCAGGTTGTTTTTGATAAATCTGGGGGCAATTCATCTTTAGCAAAACTACAGTTTTATACTGAAACTCAAGAAGTTGATTATCAATTGTACATAGGAAGTGGTAACTATAAAAAAACAGAAACTAAAAGCCTACATACTCCTTGAAGGATTGGTATCTTTAGCCTTGTTAGCAACGATTACTAGTCTTGTTTTGGGGGAGATGGATCATAGTCGTCAACGTATGCAAGAAAGCCTACACCAACAAGAAGTGTTAAATGTGGCAACGATGGCAGTTCAAACAGGACAAAATCACTTGGTAATAAATGGTGTCGATGTTGAAATTGTTAAACATGATGGTGAGATTCATGTTTTTGACGGTCAAAATGAGGTTTTATATGTCAAGAAAAACTAGACTAAAAGCTTTTACCCTTTTAGAAAGCTTAGTTGCCCTGCTGGTCATTTCAGGATCAATACTGGTCTATAAAGGTTTAACTCAGTCGATTTCAAGTAACGTTCACTATTTGTCTGTTAACGAGGAAGATAAATGGTTGCTCTTTTCTCAGCAGTTACGTTCAGAACTTGAGGAATGTCAGTTAGATAAAGTCGCTGACAATAAGCTTTATGTTAATAAAGCTGGTCAACAGTTAGCTTATGGCTTATCTAAGGCAGATGACTTTAGAAAGACAAATGCTTCTGGTCAGGGCTACCAACCCATGCTTTTTGGAGTGACGTCATCCAGTGTAACTCAGGATGACAATAAGGTGATGATTAAATTGCAATTGGGCAAAGATGTGGAGAGATGTTTTGTTTACACTTTTGAAAAAAGAAGTTAAAGCAGGCATTTTATTGTATGCTTTATTGATGGCGGCGATTTTTGCTTTGTTGTTGCAGTTTTATTTGGGGCGCGTGGTTGCAAGCGAGCGCCAACATCAAGCTCAGATAAAATCTGCTCAAGCTTATTTAATGGCAGAAATCAGTAAAGATTTGGTAAAAGATGACTCTGGACAATACCAATTTGATAAAGGATTTGTTACCTACCAACACAAAGATGACGTTTTAGTAGAAACAGTGACATTAGAGAGCAAAGAAGAGTTTCATTATACTTTTTACCTTCCTAAAAAAGAAAATCAAGCACCTGAGAAAGAAAGTCACTAGTGCTTTCTTTTCATTTTCAAGGTTTTTTGATATGATTAATTTTGGAGGGGAAAATGAATTTTGAAAAAATCGAAACAGCTTATGGGCTGATTCTAGAAAATATACAGTTAATCGAAAATGAGTTGAAAACACACATTTACGATGCACTTATTGAACAAAACTCTTTTTATCTTGGTGCTGAAGGTGCCAATGAAACAGTAGCTGCAAATAATGAAAAACTACGCCAACTTGATTTAAGTAAAGAAGAATGGCGTCGTGCTTTTCAGTTTATTTTTATTAAAGCTGCTCAGACAGAAGCACTTCAGGCAAACCACCAATTTACACCTGATGCTATTGGCTTTATCTTAATGTTCCTTATTGAGAATTTGACAGCTTCAAAAGAACTTGATGTTTTAGAAATTGGTAGCGGAACAGGTAATCTTGCTCAAACCTTGCTAAATAATTCATCTAAAGACTTGAATTACCTTGGAATTGAAGTTGATGATTTGTTAATCGATTTGTCAGCAAGTATTGCCGAAGTGATGGATTCTAAAGCTCAATTTATTCAAGAAGATGCTGTACGACCACAGATTCTTAAGGAAAGTGATGTCATCATCAGTGACCTTCCAGTCGGCTTCTATCCAAATGATGAAATTGCGAAACGCTATAAAGTAGCAAGTAGTGAAGGGCATACTTATGCGCATCATTTGTTGATGGAACAATCTCTCAAATATCTCAAAAAAGATGGTATTGCTGTCTTTTTAGCACCGGTTAGTCTTTTGACAAGTAAACAAAGTGATTTGTTAAAGGCATGGTTGAAGGATTACGCTGATGTTATTGCGGTGATTACTTTACCAGAATCTATTTTCGGCAATGCGGCCAATGCTAAGTCAATTTTTGTCTTAAAGAAACAGGCTGAACATACCCCAGAAACATTTGTTTACCCGCTTGCTGACTTGCAAAGTCGCGAAGCTCTGACAGATTTTATTGAGAAATTCAAAAAATGGAATGTTGAAAATATGATTTTTTAAAATAGTTGTGCTAAAATAGAGATATATTATGAAAGCGCTTTAGAGGTAAATTTATGGCGAAAACTATTTCTATTAATGCAGGAAGCTCAAGTCTCAAGTGGCAATTGTACAAAATGCCTGAAGAGGAAGTTATTGCAAAAGGTTTAATTGAACGGATCGGCCTTGCAGACAGTGTTTCTACAGTGAAATTCAATGGTCAGAAGTATTCGGAAACGAAAGATATTCCAGACCATACAGCAGCTGTAAAAATTCTTCTTGATGACTTGATTTCGATGGACATTATTGCTAGTTATGATGAGATAACTGGTGTTGGTCACCGTGTGGTAGCTGGGGGTGATTATTTCAAAGAATCGGCCTTAGTGACTGATACGGTGATTCAACAGGTAGAAGAATTATCAATGCTAGCACCGCTTCATAATCCAGGAGCAGCTCTTGGAATTAAAGCGTTTAAGGAAATATTGCCTGATATTACGAGCGTTGTTGTTTTTGATACTGCCTTCCATATGACAATGCCTGAAGTAGCTTACCGTTATCCTATTGCTAATCGTTATTATACTGATTATAAGATTCGTAAATACGGTGCACACGGTACAAGTCACCAATATGTTGCTCAAGAAGCAGCTAAGGTTTTAGGTAAGCCTTTGGAAGACTTAAAATTGATTACTTGTCATATTGGTAATGGAGTCTCTATTACAGCTATTAAAGGTGGTAAATCTGTTGATACTTCAATGGGATTAACTCCACTTGGTGGTACAATGATGGGAACACGTTCAGGAAGTATTGATCCAGGTGTCATTACTTATTTGTTAGAATGTGAGCCAGCGATGGCTGATCCTAAAAAAATTCGTACCATCTTGAATCGTGATTCAGGTTTACTCGGTATTTCGGAAAAATCAAGTGACATGCGTGATATTCTAGCAGGAAAAGCAGAAGGTGATGAAAAATGCCAACTTGCTTACGATATGTATGTTGATCGCTTGAGAAAATATATTGGACAATACTTCGCCGTTTTAAATGGTGCCGATGCTATTGTCTTCACCGCTGGTATCGGTGAAAATTCTAGTGATGTCCGTGCGGATGTCATTTCTGGAATGACTTGGTTTGGTGTCGATATTGACCCAGCTAAGAACGTTTCAGGTGCTTATGGTGTGATTTCAACAGATCAAGCTCGCGTGAAAGCAGTTGTTATTCCAACGGATGAAGAACTCGTAATTGCGCGTGATGTTGAACGTTTCAAACACCTTACTAATTAAGTTATCAAAATATTATATTATGATAAGACCAGAAAAGCTGACCTTAGGGTCAGCTTTTTTGATGCTTTTATAAAAAAATGTAAAATAAACTTGACATAAAATGTAAAGCGTACTATACTAAAAATGTAAAGTTAACTTTACTAAGTATCATTTATTGGAGGGACAAATGGAAACAAAGATTCAAGAACTCCGAAAAGCAAATAAAGTTAGTCAGGCTGAATTAGCTGAGGCATTGGGGGTAACGAGACAGACGATTATTTCTCTAGAAAAAGGGCGTTACAATGCTTCTTTAGAATTAGCATATAAAATCGCTAAATATTTCGGCATGACAATCGAAGAAGTTTTTATCTTTGACGAAGAATAATAGGAGATAGAGAGTATGAAAAGATAGGTTTGGTTTTAAGTAGACGTGTTACGGTTTTTTCACAGAATAGAAAGGAAAATAAATAATGCTATTAAAGGCGCTTCAAAGTTGTCAGCAAAAGAAAACATTGGAAGAATATCGAAGTTATTTGATGAAAGTATCGTATGTAATTTTGATACTTTCGATTTTAGGGATTATATTATCGTTTGTCATTCGAGCTAATGATTTTGCCTCAGGTTTATTGCTTGGAAGTGGTAGTAGTGGTTTGATTGTTGCCATCTATTATTGGATAGTTTGTCATCAACCCAAGCGTTTAAAGAATGCTTATATTGCTGCATATGATGAACGTAATCAATTTATTTTGCGTATGACAGCAGTATCAATGTTAGTAATGATGTTCTTAATCAATTTTGTCTTGATTATTTTATATGCTTTCTTTAGCGTTGAATTGTCTTACATTACGTTGTTATTAATCTGGTTGTATAGTTTGAGTTTAGGATTTTTAATACTTAGAGGAATTCTTTCAAAGATTTTATAGGGAGAGTGTTATGAAAAAAGTAGTATCATTTTTTAAATATCTTGGTTTAGCGGTAGGATTAATTCTTCTGGAACAATTGCCTACAGTTTTTCTCAGAAAAAATCAGCCAACTTGGCAAGCTTTAATTATTATGGTTTCTTTGCTGTTAGTTACACTGTTAACGGTTTATGTTGCTAAACGTTTGGGATTTTTAAATCACATGGAACACTTGTTAACGTGGGATGCATGGAAAAGTATCTTTACGGGATTTTTGATTATGGTTCCTATCAAAATGCTTGGAGGCATTACTTTATTTTTAGAACATGGTGCAAAAACTGATACGCTTAACCAATCTGTTATTGAGCAACTTGGGATGTCTCCGTTAATGTTATTGGTTTTGACTGTTATTGCAGCACCGATTGTTGAGGAATTTGTTTTTCGTGGCCTTATCGTTAAGCAAGCTTTTAAGTTTTCTAAACTAGGAGTTGGTGTTAGTACTTTTCTTTTTGGAGCTCTTCATATGCCAACGGACATTGGCAGTTGGATTCTTTATGGAGGCATGGGATTGGTGCTCGCTTTGGTTTATCAAAAGACACAAAAGCTTGAATGTTCAATTGCTCTTCATGCAGTCAATAATTTTCTTGGTGTTATTTCGATGTTTTTTTAATACATAAAAAGGTTGAGACAATCTGTCTCAACCTTTTTATATTTTTATCGTTTACAAAGCTTTAGCTTTATCGATTGTTGCATCAATACTTGAAATAACGCTAGCTGTTAAGCCAGTTTTTTCAAGGTCAAGCAAACCTGCGATTGTTGTTCCACCAGGACTTGAGATTTTATCAATCAAATCATGTGGGCTATCAGAACCTTGAAGCAGGTTTTCAGCACTAGCAAGGACGGTTTGTGTCACAATGTCCAGTGATTTTTCTTTTGGAATACCGTATTTGACACCTGCTTTAGCAAGGGCTTCGATAAATAGGTAAATGTAAGCTGGGCTTGATCCTGCAAGAGCAGTGAAGGTATCAAAGTCTTTTTCAGGAATATCAAAAGTTGATCCAAAACTGTCTGTGATTTCTTTAGCGGCTGCTAGGAGTTCTGCAGAGACTTTGTCATTAGTACAAATGGCAGTTGTACTTTTAAGAATTTGAGCGTTGAGGTTCGGCATAATACGGATTAGTGGAAGATTTGGATCAGTTAATTTGCCAAGACGTTCAAGTGTTACCCCTGCTGCCATTGAAAGAATGGGTTGGTGGAAGTGAAGTCCAGCAAGAACGGGTTCAAACATTTGGGGTTTGATACCAAGGACAACCAAATCAGATTGGTCGATAAGTTCTTGATGTGAAAGAGCTGCTTCAACTTCAAGCTGCTCTGCAATTTCGCGTGAGCGAGGAAGTGAAGAACCTGAAATGATGATATCGTGTGATGTTGCATTTAGTCCGTTGATGATGGCAGTAGCCATTTTTCCGACTCCGATAAATCCAATTTTCATAGTAAGACAAAGGGGAAAGTACAAGAGAAATGTTTAATGACCTGAGTCCCCTAGCTCCTTTCTAGTATTTTTTGATGAGGTCAACAGTTGAGCGGTCTAGTTTTTTAACAATAGCTTGGATGAAGGCTTGTGCTTGTAAGAAGTCATCCATAGCATAAAGGCTTTGATGTGAGTGAATGTAACGTGCACAAACTCCGATAGTTGTTGATGGGATACCACCGTTTTTGAGGTGAGCAGCACCAGCGTCTGTACCACCTTTGGCAGCGTAGTATTGGTATTTGATACCAGCTTCTTCAGCAGTTGTGAGCAAGAAGTCACGCATATCTTTTAGCATCACATGTCCTGGGTCGTAGAAACGGAAAAGTGTTCCATCACCAATTTTACCTTGGTTACCATAGATGTCTCCGGCTGGTGAACAGTCAACAGCAAAGAAAAGTTCTGGTTGGAATTTTGTAGCAGATACATGTGCTCCGCGAAGACCTACTTCTTCTTGAACGTTTGCCCCAGCGATAAGTGTATTATCAAGTTTTTGACCTTTAAGGCTTTCAAGCAACTCTGTTACCATAAGCACACCAAAGCGGTTGTCCCAAGCTTTAGAGATAACATTTTTTTGGTTTGCTGTGAGGATAGTTTCAGATTTTGGAACAATGATATCACCTGGAAGGATACCAAAGGCTTCCGCTTCAGCTTTATCCGTAAATCCAGCATCAAAGATGATGTCATCGATTTTTGGAAGTGATGCAGAGTCATTTGCTCCGCGAAGGAAATGTGGTGGGACTGAACCAGAAACAACTGGAATAGCAGAACCATCACGTGTATAAAGTGTGAAGCGTTGTGAACTTAGGACTAATGGATTCCATCCACCGATACCAACAGCACGCATTGTTCCATCGGCTTTGATTTCGCTGACCATGAAACCAACTTCGTCCATGTGTGCAGCCACCATGATGCGAGGTGCGTTTTCAGCGGCAGAATTTTTGATACCAAAAATACCACCAAGACCATCAGTTTGCACGTCATCAACAAGTGGAGTGATTTTTGAGCGAAGATAGTCACGAACACTGTGTTCGTATCCTGCGATACCATCAAGTTCAGTGACTTCTTTTATTTTTGAAAATAAGTCTGACATAAAAACCTCGATTCTATGGTTTCTATTTTACCACGTTTTCTGACAATTTTTAGATTGAAATAACATTAAATATTTGGACCTTGGTATTATGTGCTGAAATATGCTAAAATAAAGCGTATGAGAAACAAAAAAAGAAGCTTACTGTCACGTTTTGGCCTTGTGGGAGTCGGCGGTATCATTGTTTTGGGAACAATCCTGAAAAAACAACGCGAAGAAAAGCGACAAGAACAGATTAAGAAAGCCATTCGTGATTATTTTAGTCGATTTGACAATATCTCGGTGCTTTATGTGAATGCTTTTGAATCTGATAAGGAGAGAACGACTGGTGGTCTTGTTTTAGAGGACGGTCGGACGTTTCAATTTGTTTACCAAAATGGTGAGATTAGCTATGAGGAGGAGAAAAATGATTAGCCCAAAATCCTATGAAGAAATGGCTACCTATCTAGAAAAAACTGAAAAAGTGGTTTTCTTTTTTACGGCAAATTGGTGCCCAGACTGCCAATTCATCTATCCAGTCATGCCTGAAATTGAAGCAGAAAATCCTGAATTCACCTTTGTCCGTGTGGATCGTGATGATTTCATGGAAGTAGCACAACGCTGGAATATTTTTGGGATTCCAAGTTTTGTGGTAACTGAAAATGGGAAAGAAATTGGTCGTTTAGTTAATAAATTACGCAAAACCAAAGCAGAAATTAACAGCTTTTTAGCTGGATTGAAATAGGAGAGAAAATGATTTTTACGTACAACAAAGAACACGTCGGTGATGTCCTCATGGTAATTGTCAAAGATAGCAAAGGTGCTAAACTTGACTATGAACGCAAAGGCAATGTCTCACGCGTTTTCCTTGAGAAAAATGGTGAAACAGTTGCTTGGAATATTTTTGAAGTGTCAAGCTTGGTTACAATTGAAGGTGTTGGACAAGTGACTTTGTCTGATGAAGATGTTGCTAAGCTTAACGCTGAATTGACAAAAGAAGGCTTTAGCGAACAATTGGAAAATGACCCTTCACCAAAATTTGTTGTTGGTCAAATCAAAGAAATGGTTGCTCACCCAGATAGTGACCACTTGAACATTTGCCAAGTGCAAATCTCAGATGACAAAACTGTTCAAATCGTTGCAGGTGCTCCAAATGCTGCTGTTGGACTTAAAACAATCGTTGCCCTTCCAGGTGCTATGATGCCAAACGGAAGCCTTATCTTCCCAGGTGCCCTTCGCGGTGAAAAGAGCTTTGGTATGATGTGCTCACCTCGTGAATTAGCCCTTCCAAACGCACCACAAAAACGTGGTATTATCGAACTTGATGACACAGCTGTTGTCGGTGAAGCCTTTAACCCAGAAAAACACTGGAAAGGGTAAGAGAATGAAACGAGCTAGAATATTCTAGCTCGTTTCATTTTTTGCGTAAAGTAAGGTGCTGTAGAAAAGCAATATCTTTATAGGGTTTTTGGTTAGCTACAGCTAGTTCCATTTTTGTTAAACGTTCTAGCCAACCGTCCTCAGTTTTGAAGGCATTTGGTTGGAGAGCATAAAAGGTGCGTAAACCTTGGTAATTTTCAAGTTTTAAGTTAGTTTTGTTGGTAAGCTCTTCAATACTGTAAGTTTCCCCACGTCCGAATGATGAACTATTGTAACTGTCTTTCCCATCTAAGAGATAAAGTGCATCTTCAATATTATTGTTAAAAATGACTTGATGTAAGACTTTTCCAGTAAGATTGTGCTTAATTAAGGAAAGCTCACCATGTGGTTTTAAGAGGCGTTCAAATTCATTAAGGAATTTTTGATGTTGAGATTTGTCGATGTATTCAAAGACATTATGGCAAACGATGATATCAAAAGATGAATCAGGCAATTCTTTTAAAGCATCTAGACTACCATTGATTTTAGTGAAGGTCTGTGTGCCATCTGCAAAAAGCATATCAGCATTTGGTTCAATCGCAGTAACGGTATTATTTTGTGATAAATATTCTGAGGTTGTTCCAAAACCAGCACCAAAATCAAGGATTTGTTTATCTTTGATGTGGTTGAGTTGTGCAAAAATCAAACGGTACATGATTTTTCCCCAAGGCTGATTCAGCATTTCTTTGTAGGCATTGATATTGACTGTCATAAAATCTCCTAGCTTGTAAAATATATTTTATTTTAACAGAATATTTTGAAAAATTCTTTTTTAAAGTGGATTACCAAATTTTTTTCGAATAATAAGATAGGAGGTAATGATGTACAATAAAGTTATTATGATTGGGCGTTTGACGGCACAGCCTGAGCTTGTGACAACGCCAAATGAGAAATCTGTTACACGTGTAACACTTGCCGTTAACCGACGCTTTAAATCACAAAATGGTGAACGTGAGGCTGACTTCATTTCACTGGTGGTTTGGGGACGTTTGGCAGAAACGCTCGTTTCTTACGCTGGTAAAGGAAGTTTGATTTCGGTTGATGGTGAACTTCGCACACGCAAATATGAAAAAGATGGTCATACGAATTATGTGACAGAAGTGCTCTGTCAGTCTTTCCAATTGTTAGAAAGCCGTGCGCAGCGCGCCATACGAGAAAATAATGTGGCAAACGACCTCGCTGATTTAGTTTTAGAAGAGGAAGAATTGCCGTTTTAACCAACCCAAGCTCGAGTTATTTTTTGACTTGGGCTTTTTTTGTTATTTAGTGAGATAAATTTTTCTTATATTTGGTTATAAGAAAAATAGATTAGGCAATTACATTGAAACATGTTAATCTAATCGTATCATTAATTCGGAGGTAATAAATGCTTTTAAAAATAATTTCAGGTGGTCTTGTAGGTATTGCCTTTGGGTTTGTCTTGCAACGTACACGGTTCTGTATGACAGGTGGCTTTAGAGATATGTATATTGCCAAAAATAATACTTTATTCTACGCGTTTTTAACAGCAATCACGGTAGAAAGCGTTGGTGTTCTTAGTCTAATTAAGTTGGGAATTGTTTCCTCTCCTTATGAGGATTACTCAGTGCTGGGGGCGATTATAGGATCTTATTTGTTTGGGATTGGTATTGTGTTAGCAGGTGGTTGTGCTACAGGAACTTGGTATCGTGCAGCTGAAGGATTAATAGGTAGTTGGGTGGCCTTATTTTTCTATATGTTAAGTGCAGCAAGTATGAAGTACGGTGCTTTACAATTTTTAAATCAAGCAATTTCCAAATACTGGGTAGTTAACGATAATTTAGCAGGGCAATTAGGTATTTCGGTGTGGTATTTTGTTTTACTTTTAGTCATTGTAACAATACTTTTAGTAATCAGAGAATTAAATAAACCTAAAAAAATTGTTGCTACTCTTGCTCCCAAATATAAAGGAATTCGACATTTGCTTTTTGAAAAGCAATATCATAAGTTTTGGGCTGGATTCGTCATTGGTTTGATTGCTCTTATAGCATGGCCAGCAAGTGAGTTTGCTGGACGTACAGGTGGTTTGGGTATTACAACACCTTCTGCTAATCTTATTAGTTATGTTGCGACTGGTGATATTAATTTACTTAATTGGGGAGTCTTTCTTGTTTTGGGAATATTCCTAGGATCTTATATTGCTGCTCGAGGTGCTGGAGAATTCCGATGGCGTCTTCCTGATATAAAAACTATTAGGAAGAGCACTGTTGGTGGTATTCTTATGGGAATAGGTGCTTCTTGGGCAGGGGGATGTACGATTGGAAATGGTTTAACAGCGACAGCGGTCATCTCTAGCAAAGGTTGGATTGCTTTGCCCTTAACTATTCTTGGAGTATGGACTGCATCTTATTTTATATTTGTTAAGCCAAATCAATATTCGAAAGGAGAGTAGTTATGGCTGTGGTAGAACTTGAAACGGGTGGATTAGTGTGTCCTTTTCCATTGATTGATGCTAAAAACAAGATGAAAGAATTATCAATTGGTGATGAACTTCTTATTAAATTTGATTGTACACAAGCAACGGAGAGTATTCCAAATTGGGCAGCAGAGAATAGCTACCCTGTTACGCGTTTTGAACAAGTTGGTCAAGCTTCATGGGAGATTGTTGTTCAAAAACAGTAACTAACCTTTTAACCAACCCAAGTTCGAGTTAGTTTTTGACTTGGGCTTTTTTTTGTTATTATCAGGAAATAGTTTTTGAAACCCTTTTCAAAAAGTGCTATACTGAGAGAAAATAGGAGGAAAAGTACAATGGTAAAAATAATTTTTAGTGATATTGACGGCACTCTTATTAATGATGCCTTGAAAGTGACGCCTAGGACACGCCAAGCTCTTCGTCATGCTGTTGATACAGGTATTTTATTTGTTCCAGTTTCGGCGCGTATGCCAGAGGCGATTAAGCCAATTTTGAAAGATTTTTTACCTGATGTACCCATGATTTCCTATAATGGTGCCCTCACCCAAGATGAACAAGGGCAAGTGATTGATAGCTGTCCGATGAGTCCACAAGAAGCGCAAGCCATTTGTCAGTATTTAGAAAAAGAAGTTTCAGAGGTTGCTTGGAATGTTTACAGTGGTGAAAAGTGGTTGTCGCAAAATCGAATGAATAAATGGATTTCTCGTGAGGAAGAAGTTGTTGGACTGGTTTCTCAGGAGGCGGATTTGGAGGCAATTGGGCATTTGTCTGAAGTTCATAAACTGCTTTTGATGGGAGAACCAGAGAAAATGGTTACCTTGGAAGAAAAGTTAAAAGAACTCTATCCTGGCTTGTCGATTGCACGTTCGTTGCCGTATTACATAGAAGTGATGGCAAACGGCATTCAAAAAGGACGCGCAGTTAGCCTATTAGCCGACCATTATGGTGTTGATACGTCTGAAACCTTAGCATTTGGTGATAATTTTAACGACCTAGACATGCTGGAAGTTGCAGGCGAGGCATATGTCATGGCAAATGCTCCGCAGGAAGTTAAGGAGCGTGTTGGACACGTGACTGCAAACCACAACCATGATGGGATTGCTTTGGTTTTAGAGAAATTTAAACTAGCTAGATAAACGATTTTTTTATAATGATTGCTAAATTCCTACGTTTCAATGTAGGAATTTTTTGATGACTTTTGCCACTAAAAAAATTGATTTTTGTCATATCAAGCTGATGACAAACGTTTGGTGATAGCGCTTTCTTTTTCTGGTAATATTATCTCTGTTGAATGTTGAAGCTACTTCGACAAATTTCAATAGGAGAAAGGACTTATGAAAAAAGAACAAGAAAAGAAATGTGTCAACTGGTTTATGCACAAACGCGGTAAACAATGGATTTATGGTTGTGGTGTTTTAGTTTGTGGTATGGTCTTAGGAACTGTGGCTACACCCGTTATGGCTGATGAAGCTGTTTCTTCATCGATAGGAATGGTAGCGGTTACAAACATAAACTCAGAAAACGCAAATACAGACCAAAAAACTGAAGTAGGTCAAGAAGTACAACAACCTGCTAATCAGTTAGAAACTCCGGTTACAGAAAATCAAACACCAACTGAACAAGGAGTTGTTGAAGAACAAAATCAAAATGTCACAGAAGAAAATCAAGTAACAGAAAACCAAGATGTTACACAACAAAATCAAGTGACTGAAAATCAAGAACCTGCGACTGAAACTTCAGACGATGCTCAAAAAACTGAGACATCAGATGCTGAAGAAAAAGTTGATGTGACTGATTCGCTTAAACAAAAAACTGACCAACCTAGCGTGAGTGCCGTAAAAACTAAAAAAGCCCTTTCTGCTAATTTGACTAAGAAAAAAGAAACTAACTATAATACAAATCTTCAAGGTTTGAGTTATGATGCAAATGTTTGGGAAGTTCGTGAAGATGGTTTGTATAGTAATGCTGTTGGAAAAGGTGATAACTTCCTTTTCTCAACCTCAACAGGTAAAAACTTTGTCTTCCAAACAGATGTAACATTCTTACAAAATACAGGTGCAGCTTCGCTTGTTTTCCGTTCAACTGGTGATGCTCAAAATCTAAAAGGTTATGTTGTAAACCTTGACGGAAATTCACACAAAGCAAGATTATGGCGTTGGGCTGAAGCAAATCTTATCAATGATAAAGAAATCCCAGCAACTCCAGACAATAAATATTTCTTGAAAGTTGTGGCAGCTGATGGTTGGATTTCATACTATATCAACGGTATTTTGGTTGCAAACTTGAGTGACTACACTATCCAACGTGACGACCTTGGTCAAACAACATACATCAAAGATGGTAGTTTCGGTCTTTTGAACTGGAATGGTGAAATGATTTTCCAAAATACTTTTTACCGTGAACTTACTGATGCAGAATTACCACTTCTTAAAGATGTCGCAGTTACTTCAAAAAATGGTCCAGTTGAACCTAAGGGACAATTCTTCCCAGAAGGTGCTGTTTATATCCAATACGTATCACATGATGCTTCAACTGTTGACTTAAGTTTTGTTGCTAATAATCCAGCTGCAGTTATCAAAGTGACAGATGCTCAAGGTAATGTTTATTCAAATCCAAGCGATATTCCGGTATCAGTTGGTGCTAACTACCTCACAGTAACAAGTACTTACACAGTAGACGGTTACGAAGTGACATCAACTTACCGTATTAATGTTCACCGCCGTCAATCAGCAGAAGTTTATTATAATGAAAACTTCCGTGACCAATATCACTACTCTGTTAAAGATGGCTGGGCAAATGACCCTAACGGATTGGTTTACTACAATGGTGTTTATCACATGTTCTACCAATTCTACGATGATATTAAATGGGGTCCAATGCACTGGGCACATGCAACAAGTAAGGATTTGATTCACTGGGAAGATCAACCAATTGCATTCTATCCAGACTATAACGGGGCAATGTTCTCAGGTTGTATCGTAGCTGATAATAACAACACAAGTGGTTTGTTTGACGGTAACGAAGGTGGCTTGGTTGCCTTGATTACAGCTGATGGTGAAGGTCAACGTATCAAAGTTGCTTACAGTAAAGATGAAGGTAAAACTTGGCAAAAAATCGATAAAATTGCAGCTGACTGGTCAACTGACCCATTGCAAAATCGTGATTTCCGTGACCCTAAAGTCTTCCGTTGGGAAGGAAAATGGTTCATGGTTCTTGCAGGTGGACCACTTCGTATTTACTCATCAGATAATCTCCTAGATTGGTCTGTTGAATCAACATATCCAGATCTTCACACTGAATGTCCAGACCTTTACCCAATCATGGCAGAAGGCAACACAGTGAAATGGGTTCTTTCTCGTGGTGGACGTTACTATAAAGTTGGTGATTTAAAACAAGTTGATGGACACTGGAAATTTGTTGCAGACGCTGATTATCAAGAATCAGATGGTATCATGAACTTTGGTAAAGATTCATACGCTGCAATGACTTACTACGTACAAGATTTTGGTACTAAAGCTAATCCAACACTTCCTCAAATTATTGAGCTTAACTGGATGAATACTTGGGATAACTATTGTAACCTTGTAGCTGAACGTGTTGGTCAAAAATTCAATGGTACATTCAACCTTAACTTGACACTAGGTCTTGTCAAAGACGGTGATAAATACGTTCTTACTCAAACACCAATCAAAGCATATGAAAGCTTACGTGATGTAGACAACAAAGTTGAGTACAAAGACGTTGTTGTTGGTAAAGATAATAATCTCTTTAAAGATTTCTCTGGTGATACCTATGAAATTGTTGCTCACTTTAATCCAAGTAACAGAACAACAAAAGTTGGTTTCAACCTTCGAGTAGGTCCAGGAGAAGTGACTAAGGTTTATTACGATTTAGAAACAGGACGAATCGCTATTGACCGTAGTCAATCAGGTATCATCCTTACAGAGCTCTTTAGAAATATTGATAGCCAAGCAGTAACACGCAACGCTGATGGAAGTATTGACCTTCATATCTTTGTTGACCGTGCTAGTGTTGAAGTCTTCACAAAAGGTGATACTGTCGCAGGTGCTAACCAAATCTTCACATCACCTCAAAGTCTTGAATTAAGTGTATTTTCTGAAGGTTATGAATCTACAGCAGATATCGTTCTTTACCCATTGAAGAGTATTTGGAAAGATAAAGTTGAAACTACTGAACCACAAAGTATTGTGCCTGCGTCTGCTAAGAATGTCAGAATGAATGTTGGTGACAGCACAGTGGTTAAAGCGTACGTCTCTCCAGCAGTTGCTAACCAAGATTTGCTTTGGTCAATTCTTAACAATGGTAATGTGTCAGCAGAAATTTCTGGTAATCAAGTCTTCGTTAAAGCACTTAAGAAAGGTCAAGTGATTGTTAGAGCACAATCTAAATCTAACCCGGCAGTTTATCAAGATTTTGTTCTTGATATTCTAGAAGATAACTTCAAGACAAACGTTAAAGATGTGAAAGTCTTCGCTGGTGATTGGCATGCTGACGGTGAATCATTGAAAGTTGAAAACCATGGCTCAAACGATATTTACATGGCAGCCGATAAGATGCCATACGAAAACTATCAAATGGATTTGGATATCAAATACGGTCGCGGAATTGTAAATATCTTCTTTGCTTCAGGCAATCCAGATGCTAACAATGCCTACACAATCCAATTCGGTGGAAATAACTCTGTTCGTATGTTCCGCTTCTACGGTGATACTATTGCAGAATCAACAATGACAGCAGCCATTAACGACAATCAATTCCACCACGTTCGTTTGGTGAAATCAGCAAATGCTATTCAAGTCTTTGTTGATAATCAATTGGCAATGTCTTACACATTTGATCAAGTTGAAGACTTCTTCAATAATCCATATCTTGGTCTAGGTCTTTGGGATGGTGAACTTGAAGTTCAAAACTTCTTCGTAGTAGATTTGGATGCTAAAGAACCAACACGAGGCGGAGAAAATGGTGGAGTCGTGCCAACAGATCCTCAAACACTGGAAGAAACACCTTCAGAACAAGCAGTTGCAACAACTACATTGGCAGCTAAAGCGCCTGCTAAATCAGTCAAAGTTGCAGATGCTAAAGCTCCAGTTATTCCAAAATCTGCGGTTGTTTCAGAAAGTGTCTTGCCACAAACTGGTGAAAAAGATAATCATCTTGCTGGACTTGGTATTCTATCAATCCTAGCGGCTATGGGAGCATTCTTTGGACAATTCTTCAAGAAAAAAGAATCATAATATTTAGGATATTAGGGAAATGAAAGAAAGGAGAACACTTGTTTTCCTTTCTTTTTTGTCTTCTTGCTAGGTGTCAATCAAGGTCAAATTGTCTAGACATTTTAAACATGCTATAATACTTGTATATTATCAGTTGAGATTTTTGAGTAAGTAGAGAAGGTAGGGAATGAAAAAAGGAAAACTTATAGCATTATTAGTAAGCGTTTTTATTGCGCTGCTAACGATGCTTGGCATTTATCTTCATTACAAATTGGTTCCTTATAATGAAAATCGTGTCAAAATCGGGGCAACTTATATGACCATGAACAATGATTTCTATAAGGTTCTAAATAATGAAATTGACAAAATTGTAGAGGAAAAAAATGATATTCTCTACACACGAGACCCAGCGCTTGATGTTAATAAACAAACTCAGCAAGTGGAACTGTTTATCAAAAAGAGAGTGGATATTATCATCATTAATCCTGTTGATGCTGACAGTAAAAAGTTGATTAAAGCTTTGAAGAAAGCTAAGGAAACAGGCATTAAGGTTGTGGTTGTGGATAGTCAGCTTTCAGATAATTCTCCAGTTGACACGACGATTGTGTCTGATAACTATCAAGCTGGTGTCTTATGTGCGCAAAATCTTATGCAGACTCAATCAAGTGCCAAAATTTTACTTTTAGAACACCAAAAAGCGGTGTCTGCAGTAGATCGTATTAATGGTTTTTTGGCGACAATCAAGGGACATGATAGCTATCAAATTGTTGATAGAAAAGATTGTTTAGGTCAGACCGAGGTTGCCATGCCACAAGTTGAGTCGGTTATCAACTCTGGGGTAGATTTTGATACGGTCATGGCGCTTAATGACCAAGTTGCAATCGGGGCACTA
This sequence comes from Streptococcus sp. UBA4344, assembly GCF_002393675.1. NCBI lineage: Bacteria > Bacillati > Bacillota > Bacilli > Lactobacillales > Streptococcaceae > Streptococcus > Streptococcus sp. UBA4344. The sequence goes on along the minus strand of NZ_DGTE01000032.1, from coordinate 116,227 downwards.
GCTGCTATTGAGAATATGAAAGTTACAGCGCCTGTAAAAATCTATGGTGTTGACGGGTCGCCTGACATGAAAAACTTGTTAGCAACAACTAGCTCCATTCAAGCTACCGTTGCACAATCACCTTTGACCATTGGTGAGAAGGCTATTCAAGCTGGTTATCGACTTTACCATGATAAAAAAGTGGATAAAGAGATTGTTATTCCAGTTGAGTTCATGACGAGTGAAACTGTCTTAAATAGTGATTTAACGGGGTGGCAATAATGAAAATTTTAAAAAATGTTGAAGTTGCCAAACGTGCATTGCTAGTCATCAATTTTATGGCGGTGCTTTTTTACAGTTCTGTCTATCTGTCAGCGACTAAGTACATTATTGAAAATAATTTTAGTCGTTCGCTGCTAGAAAAAATCAATATTATTCCAAGTTCACCTGAGCGAATTTTTTGGCTGTCAAATTTATTTTTTATTGGCTTACTTTTGGTAATGTATGTCAGAAATCGTGAATTTGAAAAAGAAACTAAGGCGCGTGACTGGCTGGCAGTTCTTGAAATCATTTTGCTGTTTGCGACTTTTTTTGCTTTGCAATTATCCTATAACGGTTTGATTTTATTGGTCTTCATGGATATTTTCTTTTCATATACAGACTTTTATACATTCCGTGAAAAAAAAGCCTGGCTGCTTTTTATTGTAGCTAGTTTTGGTTCGCTTTTGCTGTCAAATTATGATGTGCTGTCACTTTTGGTGAGAACACCAGATTTGGATGTTTATATTAATTTCTTCCCAGCAAGTACACGTCTTGTGATTTCGTTCATCAAGAATGGATTGGTATCACTTAATATGATTGTCTTTATCATTTCATTGATGACTTATATTATTTATTCGGTGACAGAAAATCATAAGATTGAGGAAGAATTATTGATGGCTGCGCAAGCCAATACACGTTTGAAGGAGTACGTTGCGGTGTCTGAAAAGATTACCGAAGATAGGGAACGTAGACGTATTGCGCGTGAGATTCACGACACAATTGGGCATGCTTTGACGGGGATTTCGGCAGGGATTGATGCCGTGACGGTTTTGATTGACCTTGACCCAGAACATGCTAAAAAACAATTAAGCAGTGTATCAAATGTTGTTCGCGAAGGGATTGTCGATGTTCGACGTTCTCTTAATAAAATGCGACCAGGTGCTCTTGAAAATCGTACGTTGAAAGATGCTCTAGAAAAGATGCTTTCAGAGTACCAAGAGCTGTCACACTTGCAAATTGATTTAAATTATCACTGGGATAATGTTGACTTTGATAAGACCAAGGAGGACGTTATTTTCCGAGTTATTCAGGAATCTGTGACGAATTCTTTGCGACATGGTCGTGCAACCAAGATTAAAATTAGCATGCTGAGTGAGAGTGATTATGTTTTATTGATTAAGGATAATGGAACAGGAAGTGAAAACATCAAGTATGGTTTTGGCTTAACGCAGATGACAGAACGTTTAGCTATTATTGGTGGTCGCGTTGCCTTTTCTGGTAAAGATGGATTTTCTACAACGATTCATATCCCTAAAATACAAGGAGAAGAAGGATGATACGAGTACTTATTGCAGATGATCAGGAGTTGATTCGCGAATCTTTGAAGATTGTTTTATCAGCTTATCCTGATATTGAAGTTGTTGGGGCTGTGAGTGATGGAACAGAGGTTCTAGAAACTCTGCCAACGAGCAAACCTGATGTTATTTTGATGGATATTCGTATGCCTAAAATGGATGGCGTTTTGTGTACCAAAGCGGTCAAAGAGCATTATCCAAATATCAAGGTTATCATTTTGACGACATTTGATGATGATGATTTTATCTACAGCGCTCTTAAATACGGTGCGACAGGTTACATGCTAAAAGGAACGTCAATGGATGATTTGCATGATGCTGTTGTAACAGCCAATGAAGGACGTGCCATGATAAACCCAGATATTGCCACAAAAGTTTTCAAACTTTTTTCACAAATGGCTCAATCTAATTTTGCTATCCAAGTTGACGATGATTTGGTTCACGACATTAGTAAAATGGAATGGCGTATCATTCAACAAATTGGTTTTGGTTTGTCAAACAAAGAAATTGCTGCGAAGTTGTATTTGTCAGAAGGAACGGTGCGCAATTACCTTTCTAACATTTTGTCAAAACTCAACTTGCGAGATCGTACGCAATTAGCGATTTGGGCGGTTCAGACAGGTGTAACGCTCAAATCATTTGAGGATGATGACCATGACTAAACTAACCAAGATAAAACTTTGGCTTTCAGCGATTGTTCTTTTAAGTGCTTGTATTGGTGGTTATGTCTATTATCAAATGCAACAAAAGACAATTTTAAAAATTGGTGTCTATGCTGGCAGCAGTTGGGATGTGCCAAATGGTAACGATTATAAAGTGATTGATACAGCTATTAAACGCTTTGAAAAACTACACCCTAAGGTCAAGGTTGTCTATGAAAGTGGGATTTCAAAAGCCGATTATTCAACTTGGTTGACAGATCAGATTGTGGCTGGGAAACAACCTGATGTGTTTATCGTGCCAGAAGATGATTTTAACCTTTTGTCATCAACAGGTGCTCTGTCAAATTTGGACAGTAGTATCAGCACTAGTTTTTATGATTCAATCTTTTATAACTCGTCTTATCAAGCAGGAGAGTATAATCATAGCCATTATGCATTACCGTTTGAAAGTAATCCAACCATGATGTGTATTAACATTGATCTTCTTGAAAAAGAAGGCATTAGCATTCCAAAATCAGGTTGGACGGTTGATGATTTTTATAATATTTGTAAACAAGTAACTAAGGATACAGATGGTGACGGGGTCATTGATCAGTATGGTTGCGTTGGCTATACTTGGCAGCAAGCTGTTGCTGCTTACGGCGCAAAACTTTTCAATGAAACAGGTAGCAAAGCGTATTTTGATAGTGAAAAGGTTAAAAAAGCCTTGGGCTTAATTACTCAGCTAAAAGCTTTAAATGGAAATTATGAAGTGACAATGAAAGACTTTGATGAAGGAAAAGTTGCCTTTATTCCAATGTCATTAGCCATGTATCGAACTTACAAACCTTACCCTTACCACGTTGCTAAGTATTCAACATTTTCTTGGTCTTGTGTAACCATGCCAGCCAGCCAAAAAGGTGTTGATGCGACGCAGGTTTCAACATCACTCTATGCGATTTCGTCAAAAACGAAACATCGCAGCGCAGCTTGGCAATTTCTAAAATTCTTGTGTACAGATGAAAAAGTTCAACAATCTGTCTTTAATTACTCTCAAGGAAGTTCAGTTTTGAAATCTGTCATGCGTAGTCAAGCAACAGAAGATAAATTGAAAGAAGACGGTTTTGGTTCTGAGTCACTGACTGTTTCAACACTAGATTCCATGCTTAGCCAAGGTGTGACGAAGCCAACCTTTAAAACTTACAACAGCGTGATGAATCAAGCAGATTACATCATCAATAAATCACTAGCTAATAACAGTATTGATAGTGATTTGTTTGCTATTCAAAAAGAAATTGAGGATAGTTTAAAATAAAAAAGAAAGTCTGGAATAAATTGTTCCAGGCTTTTTTCATGTTTTCTAAAAATGACATTTGTCATTTTCAATATGGCGATTGTCATTGCCATGATATGACAATCGAGAGTGTGAAAACGCTTAATACACTGATAGAATAATAGACAGATAAGGAGAGATAAAACTATGAAGTATTTACTACTGGTGAGTCATGGTGGTTTTGCAGAAGGTCTCAAAACTTCTTTGGCTATGTTTGCTGAAGATAAGATGGACCAAGTCATTGCAGTTGGTTTGAAAAACGGAAAAACTGTTGATGATTTTGCGCAAGATTTCAGACAAGCCATTTCAGGTTTGACAGCTGAAGATTCAGTTATCGTTCTTGCAGATATTGTTGGTGGTAGCCCACTTACAACAGCTTGCAGTGTTTTGGACGAACTTGGCAAACTTGATGACGCTGTTATCCTAGGTGGTATGAATTTACCAATGGCAATTACCTCAGCAGTTATGAAAGATATGCTCGAGGGTGATGCTTTTGTTCAAGCTGTTTTGCCAGAAGCTCAAGCAGCTCTTCAAGAATTCAAAATCGCTTCAGATGATGAAGAAGACGACATTTAATAATTAAAAAGGAGATTAACAATGACTGTTTCATTTGTACGTATTGACGACCGTATGATCCACGGCCAAACTGTAACACGCTGGGCAAAAGAATATCCATGTGATGGTTTGATTGCCGTAAACGATGCTGCTGCAAGCAACAAAGTTTTGACACAAGCTTATAAAGGTGCTTCAGACAAGAAAACTTTTGTTTGGACAGTAGATGCCTTTGGTAAAAAATCACAAAAAGTTTTGGATTCAGATACAAAATATTTTGTTATCACTAAAAACCCAATTGACATGAAAAAACTTTTGGTTGACCAAGGTTTTGTTCCAAGCGATGTTAAAGAAATCATCGTTGGCCCATGTAACGACCGTCCAGGTGCTGTAAAACTTGGTAACAACCAATCAATCACACAAGAAGAAGCTGATGCGATTGAAGCAATCGAAAAAGCAGGTTACAAAGTTAAATTCCAACTTCTACCTGACGTTTCAATTGGATACTGGTCAGATTTCAAATCTAAATTTGGTTATTAATATTGACAGTTTATCTAGAAGCTAAGGCTTCTGATGACTTAATAAAAAATTTTTTAAATAATATAGGAGAAGAAGTATTATGACAATTTCTTGGTTTCAAGCGGCCTTGTTAGGTTTGTTTGCATGTTTGTCTTCAATGCCAGGACTTGGTGGTACAACTATTGGTAACTATACTCTTGGTCGTCCTCTTGTCGGTGGTCTTGTCTGTGGTCTTATCCTTGGTGACATCAAAACAGGTGTTATTTGTGGTGTGGCCATGCAATTGGTTTACATTGCTCTTGTCACACCAGGTGGTACTGTTTCAGCCGATGTACGTGCAGTATCTTATATTGGTATCCCTTTGGCAATGGTAGCCATCCATTCACAAGGTTTGTCAGCTGACTCAGCTGATGCGGCTAATTTGGCTAAATCAATGGGTACTCTTGTAGGTACTGTTGGTACAGTTCTTTTCTACGGAACAGCTACAATGAACCTTGTATGGCAACATATTGGTTGGCGTGCTGTTGAAAAAGGAAACTTCAAACAACTTTACAAAGTTGACTGGCTATATCCTTGGATTTCACACATCGTTTTCTCATTTGTTCCAACTTTGATCATGTGTAAACTTGGTGCAACTGCCGTAACAGCAATGAAAGATGCTCTTCCAATGGATGGTATTCCAATGAAAACCCTCTTCACAGTCGGTGCTTTGCTACCATGTGTCGGAATCGCAATTCTTTTGAAACAAATTGTTGAAAAAGCTGTTGACTTTATTCCATTCTTTGTTGGATTTACTTTGGCGGCTTCACTTGGTTTGAACTTGGTTTCATGTGCAGTTATTTCATTGATCTTTGCAGTATTGTTCTACGAACTTGAAATGGCTAAACATGTAAAAGCAACTGCAGCAGCAGATGACTTTGACGATGATGAGGAGGATATCTAAGATGGCTCAAAAAAAATTAACTAAGAAAACTTTAATGAAATCTTTCCATCATTGGTACTATGGTAACTTGACATGTTTCTCACAAGAACACATGCAAACATTTGGTTACCTAACTTCTATGCTACCAATCGTGGAAGAATTATATGATAACAAAGAAGATCAAGCACGTTCAATGCAAACCTATACAGCTTTCTTTAATACTGAACCTCAACTTGGTGCTCTTATCGTTGGTATCACAGCAGGGCTTGAAGAGGCTCGTGCTAATGGTTCTGAAGAAGTTGATGACGAAACAATCAACGGACTTCGTGCAGGTCTTATGGGACCAGTTGCAGGTATCGGTGACTCTCTTGTCGTTGGTACTTTGATTCCAGTTATCTTAGGTATTGCCCTTGGTCTTTCAACAGGTGGCTCTCCAATCGGTGCAATTTTCTACATCGTTGTATGGAACTTGCTTGCATACCTTGGTATGAAATTTGCATACTTCAAAGGTTATGAACTTGGTGATAAAGCCGTTGAATTCCTAGTTGGTGCTCAAGGTCAAGCTATCCGTAAAGCTGTATCAATCGTTGGTGGTATGGTTGTCGGTGGTGTTGCCGCTACTTGGGTATCAGTTAAAACTTCATTCCAACTTGGTAACGCTAAACACCCATACTTGGTTCTTCAAGACAAATTGGATGCCGTTTATCCAGGTTTCCTAACAGCATTATTCATCGTATTTTGCTGGTGGTTGATGGCTAAGAAAAACATCTCACCAATCAAAGTTATGCTATTGCTCGTAGTTATTGCCTTTGTCGGTGTACTTGTTGGTTTCTTCAACCCAGGTTTGTCTTACTAATTTACATACTTCTAGAGGAGAAATATCATGACAAAATCAGAACTTATCAGAGGTTATGAAACTGAAATAGCTTATCAAAAACATATGCTTGAAAATTTAGGTCGTTGGTTGACTTTACTTCTAGCAGTAACGAGTTTAGGATTTTTACTCATTTATTTCTTTAACAAACAAATCATTTTGCTAATTCTCGGTTTTGTCGTGATGATCCTTGGAAGTTTGGGCATGTTAATATTTGGCTATGGTATCTACCATGGTAAGAAAAATCTTGCCAAAGTTATTGACGATTTTGAAACAAAACTCCAATCATTTTAAATCAAAATGTGTAAACTCTTTTTAAAAACTATTCTAAAATAACAATACAAAAAATTACAATTACTTACTCAAACATTCAACATAAAAAGGTTCCTAGTACGTAATCTCCTTGCTAGGAATCTTTTTATGTTTTATTTTTCTGAATTTTAAAAATATATTGACAAATAGATAAAATAGGGGTAAACTGTAAACAATCAAAAACAATTTACGCAAGTCAATACCTAGCACTCATTGATTTGTGAATCTTAACAGGAGAAAATAGTATGCTTAAAAATTCGTCTATTCTGACTAAAAAACTGAATCGATACTATTACTTTAGTTTCTTTAGATAGACGTTTGTAGCCAATCATGGATGCAAACGTCACCTGCGTTTGTATCTATGAAGCTAAAGCATTTTGACTGTTTTGAAAAAGCCGATTAGATACTTAGAGATCTAACTGGCTTTCAGGTATTTTTTACTTTTTGTATACGCCAAAAAACCAGTTAGACTTTTGAGCTAGCTGGTTTTTATTGTGGTTGATTTAGGAAAAATTATTAATATCTTGTCTTTGGTTAAGTAAGGCAAGTGGGCAAAAAGTAAAGGTAGGTCATTATGAAAAAATGTTTAGCAACTTTGATGGCTGTCATGTTAGCCGCGCTCACCTTAGGTGGGTGTTCATCATCAAAAAATGCAAATAAAGACGTAGTTCATATTGGGATTCTTCAGTATGTGGAACACCCTTCTCTGAGTGCAGCTCGCAAGGGATTTGTCGCTGAATTGAAAAAAGAAGGATATGTTGACGGGAAAAACCTTAAATTAGATTATGAAAATGCTCAAGGTGACCAGTCAAATCTTCAAACCATTTCAACAAATTTGTTGTCAAATAATGATTTGGTTTTAGGGATTGCGACACCGGCTGCGCAAACATTGTCAAATCTATCAACAGATGTTCCGGTGTTGTTTACAGCAGTAACGGACCCAGTATCAGCAAAACTAGTAGATACTATGGAAACTCCTAACGGCATTGCGACTGGAACGAGCGATATGTCTCCTATCTCAAAACAGGTAGAATTGTTGCAAAAAGTTATGCCTGATGTGAAAAAAGTTGGGATTATGTACACAACTAATGAACGTAATTCAGAAGTTCAAGTTGAAGAAGCGCAGAAAGAATTTGCTAAAGCAGGTATCAATGTTATTACCAAAGGGATTTCATCAACTAATGATGTTCAAGACACTGCTAAAAGCTTAATGAGTCAAACACAAGTTCTTTTCATCCCAACAGATAATATGATTGTCAGCGCCATTTCATTACTTACAGAACTATCAAAAGAAATGAAAGTTCCAGTTGTTGGTGGTTCTGCAGACGTGGTTGACCAAGGTGTTCTTTTTACTTATGGTGCAAATTATGAAGCACTTGGTCGTCAAACGGCTAAGTTAGCTGTTCGTATTATTAAAGGTGAAGATGTAAGTAAGGTTGCTGCAGAATATCCTAAAGCTCTCAATGTTGTTGCTAATGATGATATGGCTAAAACGCTTGGTATTGATTTAAGTAGCATTGAAAACGAAACGACAGAAGCTTCTTCTGAGGAGACAACAAAGACAAGTGCATCAACTGGCAGTCAAGAGAAATCTGCTGCTAACCAATCAAGCAAATCTGATAAATCAAGCTCAAATGCTTGGATTGATATCATTTTAACAGCTATTTCACAAGGTCTCTTGTGGGCTATCATGGCTATCGGTGTGTTTATTACTTTCCGTATTTTGGACATTGCAGATCTTTCTGCTGAAGGTTCATTCCCACTTGGTGCAGCTTCAACAGCTATTATGATTGTTAATGGCATTAATCCATTGCTTGCGACAATTGGTGGTTTTGTGGCTGGTATGTTAGCCGGTGCAGTTGCTGGCTTCTTGCACACCAAGATGAAAATTCCAGCGCTCTTAACAGGGATTATCGTCTTAACAGCTCTTTATTCTGTTAACCTTTTGGTTTTGGGTAGTGCCAATGTGTCACTAGCTGGTCAAGAAACTCTTGTAACAGTGATGACGTCAGCTCTCAGCCTTTCAAAACTTTACGCCGTGATTTTGATTGGTGTTATCTTTGTAGCTTTGGTCATTCTATTACTTGTGGTCTTGTTGAACACACAAATGGGACTTGCTCTTCGTGCGACAGGTGATAACCTTGCTATGGGTGAAGCTAACGGGATTAAAGTTGACCGTATGAAGATTCTAGGTTACATGATTTCAAATGGTTTGATTGCTCTTGCTGGTTCACTCTTAGCGCAAAATAACGGCTACGCTGATATGAATATGGGAACGGGAACAATCGTTAATGGCTTGGCTTCAATTATTTTGGCTGAAGTGATTGTCAAATACTTGCCACTCGGTAAACGCCTCTGGTCAATTGTTCTTGGTTCAATTCTATACCGCTTGGTACTTGTTATTATCCTAGCCATGAATGTGGATGCCCAAATGCTTAAATTGGCCTCAGCGCTTCTTCTTGCTTTGATTCTCTATGTTCCAGAAATTCGCAATAAACTACACATTAAACCCTCAAAAACATTGACTCCAGGAGGTAACGACTAATGGCACTTTTAAGCTTATCAAATATTCATAAAACCTTTGAAAAAGGGACAGTTAACGAAAATCACGTTTTACGTGGCTTAAACTTGGACATCGAACAAGGTGATTTTATCTCAGTTATCGGGGGAAATGGTGCTGGTAAATCTACCTTGATGAACTCTATCGCAGGTGTGGTTGAGATTGACGAAGGAGATATTGTCCTAGATGGTCAATCCATTCGCAAAGCATCAGTTGCCGCACGTTCAAAAGACATTAGCCGTGTTTTCCAGGACCCACGAATGGGAACGGCAACTAATCTAACCATTGAAGAAAATATGGCCATTGCTTACCGTCGTGGCAAAAAGCGTAGCTTTTTCAAAAAATCAGTTACAGAAGCAGAACGTCAACTTTTCAAAGAGAAATTGGCTGAGCTAGGATTGGGACTAGAAAACCGTATGAAAACCGATGCAGCTTTCCTATCAGGTGGTCAACGCCAAGCGCTCACACTTGCCATGGCAACTTTAGTACGACCAAAAGTCTTGCTTCTTGACGAACACACAGCTGCTCTCGATCCCAAAACGAGTGATATGGTGATGCAACTGACTAAGAAAGTCGTTGAAGAGCAAGAACTCACAACCTTGATGATTACCCACAATATGGAACACGCTATTGAGTATGGTAACCGTTTGGTTATGCTTTACCACGGTAAAATCGTCGTTGACGTTCGTGGCGAAGAAAAGAAAAATTTAACTGTTGCTCAACTCATGGACCTCTTCCATAAAAATAGTGGTCAAGTCCTAAATGACGATGCCCTAGTGTTGGGGTAAAAATGTGATTTACTCGAGGAAAAATCGTAAATGCAGGAGTGAAAACTCCTGTATTTTCTTTTGTTAGAAATAGTGTTTTTTTCTTGACTATTTCTGACCAAGTGTTAGAATAGTTTTTGTAGATGTTAGCACTCTAATATAAAGAGTGCTAACCATAATAAAAATATTGGAGGCAAAAGCATGTTGAAACCATTAGGTGACCGTGTGGTCTTGAAAGTTGAAGAAGAAAAAGAACAAACAGTTGGTGGTTTTGTCCTTGCTGGCGCAGGCAAAGAAAGCACACAAACGGCAACTGTTGTAGCTGTTGGTACTGGTGCCCGTACACTGACAGGTGAATTGGTCGCACCAAGTGTTGCAGCTGGAGATAAAGTTATTATTGAAAATGGTGCAGGTGTCGAAGTGAAAGATGGTGACGATACTGTTACTATCGTTCGTGAAGCTGAAATTTTAGCCGTATTGGCGTAAGATAGATTAATAAAATAGTATATTAATAGAAATCAAACAGAGGAATAGATATGGCAAAAGATATTAAATTTTCATCAGATGCACGCGCAAGTATGATGCGTGGGGTAGATATTTTAGCAGATACAGTTAAAGTAACCTTAGGTCCTAAAGGTCGTAACGTTGTTCTTGAAAAATCATTTGGTTCACCACTTATTACAAATGATGGTGTGACAATTGCCAAAGAAATCGAACTAGAAGACCACTTTGAAAACATGGGAGCTAAACTTGTTTCAGAAGTTGCCTCAAAAACAAATGACATCGCTGGTGACGGTACAACAACTGCTACAGTATTGACACAAGCTATCGTTCGTGAAGGTCTTAAAAATGTAACTGCGGGTGCTAACCCAATTGGTATCCGTCGTGGTATTGAATCAGCTGTTGCTGTCGCAGTTAACGAATTGAAAGAAATTGCTCAACCAGTTGCTAATAAAGAAGCGATTGCTCAAGTTGCTGCCGTTTCATCACGTTCTGAAAAAGTTGGTGAATACATTTCAGAAGCGATGGAAAAAGTTGGTAACGATGGTGTTATCACTATTGAAGAATCACGTGGTATGGAAACAGAACTTGACGTTGTTGAAGGTATGCAATTTGATCGTGGTTACCTTTCACAATACATGGTTACTGACAATGAAAAAATGGTAGCCGATCTTGAAAATCCATACATCTTGATTACAGATAAGAAAATCTCAAACATCCAAGATATCTTGCCACTTCTTGAAGAAGTGCTTAAAACAAGCCGTCCACTTCTCATCATCGCTGATGACGTTGATGGCGAAGCTCTTCCAACACTTGTTCTTAACAAAATCCGTGGTACTTTCAATGTTGTAGCTGTTAAAGCTCCAGGATTTGGTGACCGTCGTAAAGCAATGCTTGAAGATATCGCTATTTTGACTGGTGCTACAGTGATTACAGAAGATCTTGGTCTTGAGTTGAAAGATGCTAACATGGCAGCTCTTGGTCAAGCAGCTAAAGTAACTGTTGATAAAGACAGCACAGTTATCGTTGAAGGTGCTGGTGATGCAGATGCTATCGCTAACCGTGTCAACGTGATTAAATCACAACTTGTTTCAACAACATCAGAATTTGACCGCGAAAAACTTCAAGAACGTTTGGCTAAATTAGCTGGTGGTGTTGCTGTTATCAAAGTTGGTGCGGCTACAGAAACAGCTCTTAAAGAAATGAAATTGCGTATTGAAGATGCCCTTAATGCGACACGCGCTGCTGTTGAAGAAGGTATTGTTGCTGGTGGTGGTACAGCCCTTGTTAACGTCATTTCAAAAGTGGCTAAACTAGATCTTGAAGGCGATGAAGCAACTGGACGTAACATTGTCCTTCGTGCCCTTGAAGAACCAGTTCGCCAAATTGCTTTCAACGCTGGTTATGAAGGTTCAGTTATCATTGAACGTTTGAAAAACTCAGAAGTTGGTACAGGATTTAACGCTGCTAACGGTGAATGGGTTGACATGGTAGAAGCTGGTATCATTGACCCAGTTAAAGTTACACGTTCAGCTCTTCAAAACGCTGCTTCAGTAGCAAGCCTTATCTTGACAACAGAAGCAGTTGTTGCTAACCATCCAGAACCTGCTTCATCAACTCCAGCAGCTCCAGGTATGGAGCCATCAATGATGGGTGGCTTCTAAACCAAAAGCTAAATAGATTAAAAAAACACCTCATTTGAGGTGTTTTTTTGTGATGTTATGAATTTCTAATATTCAGAAGTAATTTGATATAATGAAGAAGATATAAATTCTGATTAGGAAGAGGGTGTGTTATAGTGGACGAGAAAGAAATGATGAGTTTGGGTGAGTTGTATCGTGAGTTGCGCATGGCGCGTGGATTAAAACTAAAAGATGTTGCTGGCGAAAATTTATCAATTTCCCAGTTATCGAAATTTGAGAATGGGCAAACGATGCTTACTGCAGATAAGCTTCTAGTAGCTATCTCAGCTATCCACATGAGTTTTTCAGAATTTGGACATGCCCTTAATCACTATCAAGAAAGTAGTTATTTTAAGCTTGGTAATCAATTGGCTAATTTACAGGTTGCGGGTGATATCGATGGTTTAAAGGAGGTGCTTAAAAATTTTGAAGCTGATGAAAATTTTGACACCTATAATCGTTTGACACGGATTGATATTATTAGTGCTATTTATTCTCTTGATTCAAGTTATGAAATCAGTGAAGATGATAAGCAGTTTTTGACACATTATCTTTACAGTATTGAGCAGTGGACAGAGTATGAACTTTATCTTTTTAGTAATACTATGTCTATTTTATCTGATGCTGATCTGATTTTCTTAGGAAGAGCATTTGCTGAACGTAATGAATTTTATTTGTCTCTTTCTCAACATAAAAAGGCAGCGCAATTGACTTTTATTAACATTATTTTGGTTTTAATAGAACATCAGCAACTTTATTATACGAATTATTTTATGAATAAATTGGAAAGTATGATTAATTATCAAGATATGTTTACAGTGGTATTTTTAACCTTTTTAAGAAATACTTTGGCTTATTTGAAAGGTGATACTGATGATATTCAGCCAGTGAGAGATTGTATTGAAATGGTTGAAAAGCTTGGAAATCCCACGATGGCAAATCTCTTGGAAAAACATCTAGAACAATTTATCCAGCTATATAAAAAATAAAAACCAAGGGATTAAATCCCTTGATTTTTAATTAGAAAGAACAAATTTTTGGTTAGGTTAAAAAGGCCAAATTCTAAGAGTAAGAAGAAGCGCTGTTAGTACGATAAGTTTCTTATACATTCTAATGACCTCCTATTACCTTTATTTTATCGTAAAAAACAGGGAAAACTTAAAATTATCATATATGAAAAAACAAAAATTGAATTTTCATATTTGCGAATTTTCTAAAAAGCTTTTTTTCCGTGGTATATTATACGTGTAAGTATTTTAAGTAGTGCTTACGGAGCAATATTATTCTTGGTTAGGCAAGATGTTTGACATATGAAGGGATCAATTGATTGGGAGCTTTTGATTTTTGGGAGTCATATGTTATAACGAGTATTGCTTCAAGGGAATGGATTTATATCCAGGAGAGTTAGCAATATGCTAATCTTGACACCTGAATTATTTGATTGAGGTGTATAAGTCATATCTTTTTTTCTTATTGAGCGACACCGTCTGTAGTATTAGTAGTATTATACGTTCAATTCAAAATTAGTACATTTCCGAGAGATATGACATGAGATAGGGTTTATTGAGAATGCCTAAGCTCTTTGATTGTTCACACATTAAAATCTTGGTATTCTTATAGACTTATTTATTTTGACATCGTATTTTCAGTTGGGGGCAGCTGAAAATATGCTGGTGCAGCTTGACTGTATAACTTTCTGAAAAGACTGACAGCTACACTAAAAAAACTTAAAGGAAAAACGAACTCTTTTGATTTGGTGGAGTTCGTTTTTTCTTTTTCTGAAAAAAGCAAATGCTGAAAAGATAAAAATAATCGTAAAAAAGCTGTGTCTGTAGTATACTAAGGTTAGAAAATGCTGGTTTAGTTTTATATATGCTTACTGGATGAAGGGAGTAGGCTTATGATGTTTTGGTTAGGTGTTACAGGTGCGGTTTTAGGTGCGATTTATCTTGTTATCATTGATAACAAAGATGATTTCTGAATAGTAAAAGGTGGTTTTTTAGAGCCGCCTTTTTTAGTTGTAATATGGTGTGATTTTTCTGTAATAGGTGTTTAAAAAGTTTTTGGTATAATGATAATTCAAGATTCGTTAAGATAGGGAGACTTAAAATGAAAAAGTTTAAACACACGTTAAAACGTAAAAAAATTTGGATTCCTAGTTTGATTTTAGCAACATTGCTAATCGTTTTTGTGGTGTGGGGAAGTTTTCACTATTCCAAAAAACAAGTGATTCGAGATTATGTCTCAGCGTATCAAAAATCTGGAGATACTTTTGATAATATCAAGGGCTATATTGTCTGGGCAGATAATAATGAAAAAGTGACAACTGATGAGGCCAAGTATGCCACATTTAGTAAACTTTCAAAAACAGAAGCTGACAAGCTAAGTAGTGAGTTGGAGAAAGCTGATGCTTCTGATGATGCTTATGTGAAGAAAATCGGTCATAAGTTTTTGATTTTCCCAAATTATCGCATTGCCTTGAAACCTTTGAATTTGACCATTAAGACTAATGTCAACAAGGTTGATGTTTTGCTAAATAAAAAGAAAGTTGCAATCAGTGATTCAGATGACTATCAAGTCAATCTTGAGCGTTTACCTATTGCAGATTATACCGCAAGTATTTCAGGTAAATACAATGGCAAGCCAGTTAAACTTAGCAAAGCCTATGATGGCAAGAATACTTTGCTAGATTTGTCAGTTAGTTTTAAGAACTTTAAAGTAACTAGTAATTTAGTAGATGGCGACCTTTATTTTGATGACACGCGCGTAGGTACTTTGGAAAATGGTGAGTACGAGGTTAGCGATTATCCATTAACCGATTCTGCACAAGCTTATGTTAAGAAAAAATTCTCAGACGGGGATTTAAAATCGCAAAAGCAAGTCCTCTCAAGTATTTCTGATGGGGATACGGTGGCTTTAAATGTCGATAATCTTTTAGATAATGAAACTGCTGGTAAAGTATTGGTATCTGCTTTTGATCAAATGATTCTCTATTTGAACGCTGGTCAGGATTCGCCAACAGTATCCACTGTTTTTGAAGATGGTGGGAACAATGAGTTTTATAAAGGGTTAAAAGAAAGTATCAAGGCTAAGATGCAAACAGACAGCCGCAAGGCAACAAGTTTAACAGTGCCTAATATTACATTGACTAGTCTTTCTCAAGTTGGTAAAGAAACTTATGTCGCAGGCTTTACAGCAACTTATGATTTCCATTACGATAAATCAACAGATCCTGAAAAGCAAACTTCTGGAGAAGTGATTCAAACCTTAGAAGGTAAATTGACCTTGAAGAAAGTAGGAACGAGCTATGTGGTTGCTAATTCAGGACAAAAGAGCATCACTGTGACCAATGAAGATAATCAAATAAAAGTCGATTCTCTCTTCCCAGAAGCCATGTTAGGAACATGGAAAGTGGATGATAAAAATGATACCTCATTTACTTTTGATGCTGATGGTACAGTCACTCAAACAACTAAAAATAATAAAAAACAAACTAAAGTTACTGGTATTGAAGATAAAGGAAATAACGTTTACCACTTTGTTTATGGAGACGATGCTGATACAAGCGTCTTTGTAGTAAGTGGTTTAGGTGGTGTAGGTGTTAAGTATACATTTGGCATTAAGGTAGATGGTAACAAGCTTACTCTAGTGGTATGGCAAGCCAATAAAGATGCTGATTTTGATTATAGTAAACCAATGCTTGGAAAAACTTTAAGTAAGAAATAAAGTAAAAGTCTGAGACAAAAGTACCCAGCTTCTTTGTTTACATAGTTATTATTACAAGACGCAGTAGTTGAGTGGGTTCTAATACGCTGATAAATCAGCTTTTACAACCCTACTCAACCTTGCGGGGGTGAGACGACGAAATCAAGTTTCTGCGAAACTACTGATTTCTGTCTCACTCCCTTTTAATGTAATCCAGCTTCAAATGTTTTTGATTTTGCTTCAACGCTGATTTTTTCAAGAGTAAATGGGTGTGTGAAGCTGAGTTTATGCGCGTGGAGCATGAGGCGCTTAGCAGGAATATTACTGTATAATGGATCACCGATGATAGCATGACCATGTGCGGATAAATGTACGCGAATTTGATGCGTGCGTCCTGTTTTTAGGCGGCATTTGACCAGCGACCCTTTTGGAAAGACCTTGAGGCGGTCTACAATAGTTAAGGCCGTTTGGCCATTTCTGCGGTCCACAACACGTTTTCTGCGATCATGTCGATCACGTCCAATTTTATCTTGGAAAACCTGATGTTTTGGCTCAAATTTTCCTTGAGCTAGTGCCCAGTATTCACGTGAAATGTCTTTATTTTCTAGCAGACGATTGAGAATTGGCAGAACAAAGGGGTTTTTAGCAAACATAACTGCTCCGCTAGTTTCCATATCTAAACGGTGGATGACGTAGCAAGTTTGTCCAACATAGGCTGAGACGTGGTTGAGCAGAGCAATTTCATTTGGCTCATTACCGTGCGTTTTCATGCCTTCTGGCTTGTTAACGATAATGAGATGTTCATCTTGGTAAAGACAATCAACCAAGTCGGCTTGTCCGAAAGGAATCTCTTTTTGGGGATAATCTTCGTCATCAAAAATTAAATGAATCTTGTCGCCAGTTTTCACCAGACTTTGCCAATTGATGGTTTCGCCGTTGATTAGTAAGTGTTTTTTTGTGCGCAAAAAGTGGCGAATTTTTCGTGGAATAAGCAAATGCTCTTCTAATAGTTCCTTAACGGTACAATCTGGGTAAGGATTTTTAAGCGTAAATGATAAAGTCATAATGTTATTATAGCATGAGTGCAAGTAAAAACGCACCATATCAGGCGCGTTAGTGGTTTATTTTTGATCGTTTTCGTGCAACCAATCATGGTATTTTTCTAAAAGGTTAACTGCCATTTGTGTCGCGACAGCCATTGAATAAGCTTCTGTGCCTTCAGCTTCACTTTCAGAAACTTCGAGTTTGGTTTCATCATAAACTGCTTTTAAACTATCGTGTGACAATGTTTTTTTGAATGCTTCAAATCCTTTATTCATGGTAAAATCCTTTCTAATACTCAAAACGAGTATCGTGGACAAGAGTAACAACCAGATTAGTTGTGAACGTTTTATTGATACTTTTATTTTACCATAAAAGAGATGAAAACGTTGTATCCAAGATGAAATCCCTTTTCATCTGACGATTTTAAAAAGAACTGTTATAATGTGGGTATGACAAAATTTAAAATGATTAAAGAAAAAGTTCTTTCTTTTTTAAATCAAGTAAAGAAAGAACTGCCTTTCAAAAATCACACCAGCCAGGACAGTGAAAAAGAAGATAGTTTGGATGATTATCTGGCTGATGATTTAAGTGACTTTGAAACTGGAAACATTGAAGAGCCTAAAGCTCCAACTTACCAACGCAGTAAAGGATATCATGAGAAAGCAAAGAAACAGCCAGCTTGGATGCAAAAAATTTCTCGCTTTATGCCATCGCCAAAGAATCCCATTAGACGTTTTTGGCGTCGTTACCGAGTTGGAAAAATCCTACTAATCTTAGTTGGAATTACAGTTCTAGCAATTGGTTCTTATCTATTTGCGGTTGCCAAATCAACCAATGTCTCGGATTTGCAGGACGCTTTGAAAGCTACAACAGTTATCTATGACAAAGATGAGAATCAAGTCGGTTCCCTTTCAGGGCAAAAAGGAACTTACGTTGAGTTAAATGCTATCAGCGATAACATGAAAAATGCAGTTATTGCTACAGAAGACCGTTCATTTTATAAAAATGGCGGGATTAATTACTCTCGTTTCTTCTTGGCTTTGTTTACCATGGGACATTTTGGTGGTGGGTCAACCATCACACAACAATTAGCTAAAAATGCTTATTTGACTCAAGAACAAACCATCACACGTAAGGCAAAAGAATTTTTCCTAGCGATTGAATTGACTAAAAAATACAGCAAAGATGATATCTTAACCATGTATCTTAATAACGCTTATTTTGGTAATTCTGTTTGGGGTGTTCAAGATGCCAGTCGCAAATATTTTGGAACGGATGCTGCGAATTTGACAGTTGAACAATCAGCTATCTTAGCGGGGATGTTAAAAGGACCTGAAATTTACAATCCTTATTATTCTATAGCAAATGCGACTAACCGTCGCAATACCGTCTTAAGTGTTATGGTGGATGCTGGCAAGATTACACAAGCAGAAGCTGATCAGGCTAAGCAAGTCAATATTGCTAATGAGTTGAATGATACTTATACTGGTAACTCAGATGATTATCAATATGGTTCTTATTTTGATGCGGTGATTCAGGAAGCTGAGAAAAAATATGGCTTGTCTGAAAATGATATTGTCAATAACGGTTATAAGATTTACACAGAGTTAGACCAAAACTACCAGGCTAACATGCAAGCTGTTTTTGATAACACGGCTTATTTCCCAGTGTCTGATTATGATGGTCAAACAGCTCAAGGTGCAAGTGTGGCGATGGATCCATCAACTGGTGCGGTTCGTGGTTTGGTCGGACGTGTCAGCCCAAGCTCAGCAACTTTCCGTAGCTTTAACTATGCGACACAAGCTTCACGTAGCCCAGGTTCAACTATTAAACCTCTGGTAGTTTATTCACCAGCTGTTGCTTCAGGCTATGCTATTACGACTGATTTGCCAAATACTCCTAGAGATTATGATGGTTATTCACCAACTAACTATGCAGGAATTGAAACAGCGGACCTTCCAATGTATCAAGCTTTAGCAAATTCATACAACATTCCAGCCGTTTATTTGCTTCATAAAATCGGTGTAAGCAAGGGAATGAGTTATGGTCAGAAATTTGGTCTTAACATGAAAAATGTTAAGGAAGAATTGGGTGTGGCCCTCGGTAGTGGAGTGACAACCAATCCACTTGAAATGGCTCAAGCTTACTCAACATTTGCTAATGGTGGCGTAATGCCTAAAGGACATTTGATTTCTAAGATTGAAAATGCCAGCGGCGATGTGATTGCAGAGTTTAAACCATCAACGAAGCGTGTGATTAGTAAGTCTGTGTCTGATAAGATGACAAGTATGATGCTTGGAACTTTCTCAAATGGTTCAGCTGTTAATGCCAATGCTTATGGTTACACTATTGCTGGTAAGACAGGTACTGTGGAAGCCAACTTTAATGCGGATTTGACGAGTGACCAATGGGTTATTGGTTACACGCCAGATGTGGTTATCGCACAATGGATTGGTTATGATTCGACAGATGAAAACCACTACTTGACTGATGCAAGTTCAGGTACTGCTTCGACAATCTTTAGTGCTGTAGCAAGTAGCATTTTGCCATACACTGAAGGAACTGAATTTACCGTTGAAAATGCTTATAGCCAAAATGGTTATGACTTGGTTTATAGCGCAAATGGTCAAACAAGTACAAGTCAATCCTCAAGTTCTGATAACATTCTTGATAAAGTTCAAGAATCAGCTCAAGATGCAGGAGATAAGATTGGACGTGCGGTAAAAGATGCTTGGGATAGCTTCTCAAGTTGGTTCAATAAGCAGACTAACTAAGCCACTTGCCAAGTTACGAAAAACATGATAAAATAAGGTCTCGGAGGAATTATGGCACAGAAAAAAGCAAGTTTAGCTTGTACAGAATGTGGAAGCCGTAACTACTCTATCGGAGTTAGTAGCAACCCCAAACCTGTACGATTAGAAGTTAATAAATATTGTAAACATTGTAAAAAATATACGCTACACAAAGAAACACGATAATTGGTAGCGGTCATTCTCAGCTTTAGAGTAATGAGCGAGATGATAGAATAAGGAGGAGTCGCCTGTGGCATTCATTAAGGGAGTTTTTACGATTTTAAGTGAAACAACTTGGCCAAATCGTAAACAACGTTGGAAAGATTATATCTCTGTACTTGAATATACAGCATTCTTTACCATTGTTATTTTCATTTTCGATAAATTGCTCTCACTGGGAGTGATGGATTTATTAAATCGATTTTAAAATGTAACCGTAGCCTAAAGCTACGGTTTTTTTATTTTTGCAGCCAAGGCATATAATGGTAGTGAAATAACAAGTAGAATTATGGGGTATTGGTGATGAGCATGGTAGAATTTTTTTTATGATTTTTCCGGCATTATTTATGATACATGAAATGGAAGAATTGATTTTTATGCCTAAATTTGTTTCAAGTTTACCGACCTCTAAGAAAACTAAAAAAATTCGAGAATATTGTAAACCGCTGATTTTTAATCTTACGGTCTTTGAGCAACTGCTGCTTTTGTTGTTAATTTTAGGGATTAGCTATTATAGTAATCGCTTTGGATTTTATGTGACGGCTATTATTGCTTATATTTACCATATTATTGGGCATATTGCGCAAAGTCTAGTGTTGAGGAGATATGTTCCAGGGCTAGTTGGGGGCGTTATTAGTGGTTTAATCTGCTTCGTTTTTCTTTTGTATTTTGGCTTAGATGATTATTACTTATATCTTTATGCATTGGTGACCTTAGTTATTATCTTTGGTAATATTCTTTTGTTTTTTAGACTCTTAAACAAGCTTCTTTAGCAGCAATTCGTTGACAGCGCCAGCTATTTTTCCTATAATAAAATAAAGAAAAACACCTAAAGAGCCCTTAGGGGCTTTTTTATAATGGAGGAAATTATGTTAGATTCTTTTGATAAAGGTTGGTTTGTCCTACAGACTTACTCTGGTTACGAAAACAAAGTTAAAGAAACATTGTTGCAACGTGCACAAACTTATAACATGTTGGATAACATCTTGCGTGTCGAAATTCCAACACAAACAGTTAACGTTGAAAAAAATGGTAAAGTCAAAGAAGTTGAAGAAAATCGCTTCCCAGGTTATGTTTTGGTTGAAATGGTTATGACAGACGAAGCTTGGTTTGTTGTTCGTAATACACCAAACGTTACTGGATTCGTTGGTTCACATGGTAACCGTTCAAAACCAACACCACTTTTGGAAGAAGAAATTCGCGCAATCCTTATCTCAATGGGACAAACTGTTGATGTCGTTGATACAAACATCAAACCAGGTGATGTGGTTCAAATCATCGATGGTGCTTTCGTTGGTCAAGAAGGACGTGTTGTTGAAATCGAAAATAATAAAGTTAAATTGATGATTAACATGTTCGGAACTGAAACACAAGCTGAATTGGAACTTTACCAAATCGCTGAATTGTAATAATCCAAACAAGCTGAACCTCTTTAAAGAAGTTCAGCTTTTTGATTATTTTAGTGTCTACGACGGCGTTTTTGCTCTTCAATTTCTTCAAGGTAACCAGCTGTCATGATGCTGACAGGAAGTGCGATGATAGCAACGCCAAGAATTGATGAAATCATGGTGATTAATTTACCGATAGCTGATACGGCGTAAATATCTCCGTAACCAACGGTTGTTAAAGAAATGGTTGCCCAGTACAGAGCATCAAAAAAGGTATTAAAAGTTGTCGGCTCGACGTTGAAGATAATCAAAGCAGAGATAAAAATATAAGTGATGACCAAGGCTCCGACAATCAGCAAAGATTCTTTTTGCTTTTTAAGTACATGGAGGAGAAGATTAAGGCTTCTAGAGTATCGAAAGAGTTTAAAGACTCGAATGGTACGAACCATGCGAATAATTTTTAGCAGACGAAAAGTATTATTCCAAAAGAGAAGTGATGACAAGATGGCTAGCAAGTCAGTCATTGCTAGAAAAGTAAAAGGGTATTTGACAAATGACCATTTTCCTTGTTTTAGTTTAAAGTCAGCGGTTATTAGACGCAAGACATAATCGACAATAAAAATAATAGTTGTTATATTTTCTAGATGCGCATAAAAAGTGGAATGCGTTTTGATGGTTAAAGGCAACAAACTTGCAATAATCACGATAACCATGAAAACATCATAGATTTTTTCGACAGTGGTTAGATTTTTGTTTGGTTCGATGATATTATAGATTTTCTTTCTCATAAATGGCTCCTTGGTCTTGTTAGAACCATTATAACATAGCAGAAACGCTCTAAATAGCTTGTTTTTTGGTATAATAAGTAACAAAATTAGAAAGAACGGAGGAAGAGAATGTCTGTTGGTTTAGTATTAGAAGGCGGTGGCATGCGTGGCTTGTATACGGCAGGAGTGCTAGATGCTTTTTTAGATGCTGGTATCAAGGTTGACGGTATTGTTTCGGTATCTGCAGGTGCTTTATTTGGTGTTAATTTTCTATCAAAACAAAGAGGTCGTGCTATTCGATACAATAAAAAATATGCTTCTTATCCTAATTATATGGGACTTCGTTCATGGCTAAAGACGGGAAACGTGGTTAATAAAGACTTTGCTTACTACAAAGTCCCCATGGAACTAGATGTTTTTGATGAAAAAGCCTTTGAAGAATCAGGCGTTCCTTTTTATGCAACGGTAACGAATTTAGCAACAGGAAAACCTGAATATCATAAAGTTGATAATGTCTTTGAGCAAATGGAGTTGCTTCGAGCAAGCTCAGCTCTGCCATTAGCTTCAAAAATTGTAGAATGGAATGGCCAAAAATATCTTGACGGTGGTCTTTCAGATAGTATCCCAGTAGATTTTGCAAGAAGTTTAGGATTTGATAAATTGATTGTTGTCTTAACACGTCCAATTGATTACCGCAAAAAACCAAGCAGCGGTCGTCTTTATAGACTTTTTTATAGAAAATATCCTAAATTTGTAGAAGTTGCTTCAAAACGTTACGAGCATTACAATAATACCGTTGAGCACATCATTGACTTGGAAAATAAAGGCGAACTTTTTGCCATTCGCCCAAGCCAAAATTTAGAAATCGGGCGTCTTGAAACAAATCCTGAAAAATACGAAGAAATTTACCAAGTCGGCTTAGCAGATGCCAAAGAAGATATGACAAACTTGAAGGAATATTTAGCAAAATAATGAGCGAAGATTTGATTTGATATCAAACTTGTCTCATCAACTAACAAAAGGCGTGAAATCCCCCGTGATTTCGCCTTTTTTCTTTATTCTTTTCGTGGTATAATAGTAACCAATACTAAGAACATGGAGAAATGACATGGCAACTTATAATCATAAAGAGATTGAGAAAAAATGGCAGGCCTTTTGGGCTGATAACCATACTTTTAAAACAGGAACAGATGCGGATAAACCAAACTTCTACGCATTAGACATGTTCCCATACCCATCTGGAGCGGGTCTTCACGTAGGACACCCAGAAGGATACACTGCGACTGATATCCTTAGCCGTTTCAAACGTGCTCAAGGTTACAACGTGCTTCACCCAATGGGTTGGGATGCTTTTGGTCTTCCAGCAGAACAATACGCAATGGACACTGGTAATGACCCAGCTGAATTTACAGCTAAAAACATTGCCAACTTCAAACGTCAAATCAACTCACTTGGTTTCTCATATGACTGGGACCGTGAAGTGAATACTACTGACCCTAACTACTACAAATGGACTCAGTGGATTTTCACAAAATTGTATGAAAAAGGTTTGGCATACGAAGCTGAAGTACCAGTTAACTGGGTTGAAGAACTAGGTACAGCTATTGCCAACGAAGAAGTGCTTCCTGACGGAACATCTGAACGTGGTGGTTACCCAGTTGTTCGTAAACCAATGCGTCAATGGATGCTTAAAATCACAGCATACGCAGAACGTTTGCTTGAAGACTTGGATGACCTTGATTGGCCAGAATCAATCAAAGACATGCAACGTAACTGGATTGGTAAATCAACTGGTGCTAATGTTACTTTCAAAGTAAAAGATACTGATAAAGACTTCACTGTCTTTACAACTCGTCCAGATACACTATTTGGTGCAACTTACGCTGTTTTAGCTCCTGAACACCCACTTGTTGAAGCTATTACAACACCAGAACAAGCTCAAGCAGTTGCTGATTATAAACACCAAGCAAGCCTTAAATCAGACCTTGCTCGTACAGACCTTGCTAAAGAAAAAACAGGTGTTTGGACTGGTAGCTATGCTATCAACCCAGTAAATGGTAAAGAAATGCCAATCTGGATTGCTGATTATGTTCTTGTAAGCTATGGTACTGGTGCTATCATGGCAGTTCCTGCCCACGATACACGCGACTGGGAATTCGCAAAACAATTTAACTTGGAAATCATCCCAGTTCTTGAAGGCGGAAATGTTGAGGAAGAAGCTTACACAGAAGATGGTCTTCACATCAACTCTGGTTTCCTAGATGGTCTTGATAAAGCACAAGCTATCGATAAGATGGTTGAATGGCTTGAAGCAGAAGGTGTTGGTAACAAGAAAGTGACTTACCGTTTGCGTGACTGGCTCTTCTCACGTCAACGTTATTGGGGTGAACCAATCCCAATCATCCACTGGGAAGATGGTACAACAACAGCTGTTCCAGAAGATCAACTTCCACTTGTATTGCCAGTAACAAAAGATATCAAACCTTCAGGTACAGGTGAATCACCACTTGCTAACTTGACTGATTGGCTTGAAGTGACACGTGAAGACGGTGTTAAAGGTCGTCGCGAAACCAATACAATGCCACAATGGGCTGGTTCAAGCTGGTACTTCCTACGCTACATTGATCCACACAACGATGAAAAATTAGCTGATGAAGAATTGTTGAAACAATGGTTGCCAGTTGATATTTACATCGGTGGTGCAGAACACGCTGTGCTTCACCTTCTTTATGCTCGTTTCTGGCATAAATTCCTTTATGATTTAGGTGTCGTTCCAACCAAAGAACCATTCCAAAAACTCTTTAACCAAGGGATGATTTTGGGAACAAGCTACCGCGATCACCGTGGTGCGCTTGTGGCAACTGACAAAGTTGAAAAACGTGACGGTTCATTCTTCCACATTGAAACTGGTGAAGAACTTGAACAAGCACCAGCGAAAATGTCTAAATCACTTAAAAACGTTGTTAACCCTGATGATGTGGTTGAACATTATGGTGCAGATACACTTCGCGTGTACGAAATGTTCATGGGACCACTTGATGCCTCAATCGCATGGTCTGAAGAAGGTCTTGAAGGCTCACGTAAATTCCTCGACCGCGTATACCGCTTGTTGACAACAAAAGAAATTGTTGCAGAAAATAATGGCAATTTGGATAAAGTCTACAACGAAACTGTCAAAGCTGTTACTGAACAACTTGAAGCCATGAAATTCAACACAGCTATCGCACAATTGATGGTATTTGTTAACGCAGCAAATAAAGAAGACAAACTCTTTGCTGACTACGCTAAAGGATTTGTTCAATTGTTAGCACCATTTGCACCACACCTTTCTGAAGAATTGTGGCAAGTCTTGACACAATCAGGTGAATCAATTTCATACGTTGCATGGCCAACATGGGACGAATCAAAACTCGTTGAAAACGACGTTGAAATTGTTATCCAAATCAAAGGTAAAGTACGTGCAAAACTCGTTGTACCAAAAGACTCAAGCCGTGAAGAACTTGAAAAACTTGCTCTTGCAAACGAAAAAATTCAAGCTGAAATCGCTGGTAAAGACATTATCAAAGTGATTGCGGTACCTAATAAACTTGTTAACATTGTTGTAAAATAAGTTTTTTGATGTAAATAAAAAAATGACGCACAGGTTGAATCCTGTGCGTTTTTGTATTTTTATTAACAACGCTAATAAAAACTTGCAGACATCTTTAACTTGTGATAAACTTAATGTACGTACATGTTAGAAGGAGAAAAATTATGGCAGCTAAGTACCAGATACTTGCAGATAATCTTTTAGAAAAAGTTTTAAACGGTGAATACCCGATTGGAAGTGTGATTCCACCAGAAAGCAAGCTGCAAGAGATTTATCAAGTTAGCCGCCATACTGTGCGACAAGCTCTTAGTTTGTTGATTCAACAAGGATATTTGAAAGCTGAAAAAGGTTCAGGAACCTTTGTTTTGAATTATAAAGATGCATCAAAAAATAAGACCCAAGCTACCAAAACAATTGGTGTTATTACGACTTATTTGTCTGATTATATCTTCCCAACAATTATTGAAGGGATTGAAGAAGTGCTTCGTGAGCACGGTTATTCTCTGATGCTTAATGCAACAAATAATGACCCTGCACAAGAAGAGGAGTGCCTTAAAAGTATGATTTCCCAAGGGGTTGACGGCTTTTTGGTTGAACCGACTTCAAGTAATGAATACAATCCTAATATTGCTTATTACTCTCAATTGCGTGAAGATGGCGTGCCAGTTTATTTTTTGAATGCTTGCTATGACATGCTGGATGTGCCTTATGCGAGTCTTGATGATGAACAAGCTGGTTATGAAGCAACCAAATATCTTATCGGTAAAGGCCATACTAAGGTTGGGCTTATTGCCAAGATGGATGATATGCAAGGTAAATTGCGTATGAAAGGCTTTATCAAGATGCACGAAGAAGCTGGTTTGCCATTCCAATCTCGTTATATTGCAACCTTTACGACGAAAAATCAAAAAGAGGCAATCGTGCGATACGTTGAGGACATTTTGGCTTCAACAGATGCTCCAACGGCAATTGTCTGCTACAACGACCAAGTGGCAAGTCAACTCATTCAGGCATTGCGTGAGGTTGGGTTAACTGTGCCTAAAGATATTTCCTTGGTTAGTCACGATAATTCATATTTGGCTCAAGCGCAATTAATTACAAGCGTTAAACATCCTAAAAAGCAGCTTGGTCAAGAGGCTGCGCAACAATTAATCAATGCTATCGAAAAGAATACTGAGATGACATCGATTCTTTATGCGCCTGAGATGATTGAACGAGATTCTGTAAAAGAAATTTAAAAAAATTTTTTGACGTTAAAAAAATGATAGAAAAAGCTTGATGCTGTCCCATTTATGGGACTTTTTTTGTGCCTTATTTTTCTTTTTGTCCGAACAAATTTAATTTTATCTATTTACATGTCCGAACATAAGTGTTATAATAATCTCGGAAATTGAAAACGGATACAAAAGGAGGGCTATCCATGGTGCATGTTATTGATGACATTAAAAATGGTCACGTATCACTAGGGGTTGAATTTGGCTCAACCCGCATAAAATCAGTGTTAATTGATAGCAAGCAAAGACCAATTGCTTCTGGAAGTTACAATTGGGAAAATAAACTTGTCGATGGAATTTGGACATATTCATTAGAAGACATATGGACAGGTTTACAGACATCTTACCGTAATTTAAAAGCAGATGTTGCTAAGAAATATCAAGTTCCACTTAAAAAGATCGGACAAATTGGTTTTAGTGCAATGATGCACGGCTACATGGCTTTTGACAAAGAAGGCAACTTGCTAGTTCCATTTAGAACTTGGCGAAATACCATTACAGCTCAAGCCGCTAAGGAATTAAGTGATTTATTTGATTTTAATATTCCAGAACGTTGGAGTATCGCTCACCTCTACCAAGCGATGTTAAACAAAGAAGAACACGTTTCAAATATTGATTATCTGACAACTTTAGCTGGCTACATTCACTGGCAATTGACTGGTGAGAAAGTTCTCGGTGTCGGAGATGCTTCAGGAATGTTTCCGATTGATTCAGAAACAGGCGATTATAACCAAGAATTTTTGAATCTCTTTGCTAAGAAAATTGAATCTTACGACGTTCCGTGGCAATTAAAAGACTTGTTGCCAAAAGTTTTAACAGCAGGTACGCTAGCTGGTGTTTTGACAGAAGAAGGTGCTAAACTTCTAGATTCAAGTGGTGAATTGGAAGCAGGCTCAAAACTTTGCCCACCAGAAGGTGATGCTGGAACTGGTATGTTAGCGACAAATAGTGTGGCTAAACGAACTGGTAACGTCTCAGCAGGAACTTCAATTTTTGCCATGATTGTTCTTGAAAAAGCCTTGAAGAAACTTCATCCAGAAATTGATATTGTCACAACACCGGTTGGTGATTCAGTGGCTATGGTTCACGCTAATAACTGTACTTCTGATATTAATGCCTGGGTGAAAATGTTCCAAGAATTCTCAGGTTTGTGTGGTAAACCAATCAGTACAGCTTACATCTATCCACTTCTTTTTAACACTGCTTTGTCAGGTGATAAAGATTGTGGTGGTGTTCTAAGCTACGGTTATTACTCAGGCGAAAGCATTACAAATATCAACGAAGGTCGTCCGGTTCTTGTTCGCACACCAGATAGCAATTTCAACGTTTCAAATTTGATGCGCAGCCACATCCTATCAGCATTCTCAACACTTGCAATTGGGATGGAAATCTTGGTCGATGAAGAAAATATCCAAATTGACAAGATTCTTGGTCATGGCGGTATTTTCAAAACACCTAAAGTTGGCCAAAGTTTGTTAGCAGCTGCGATTAACAGTCCGGTATCTGTAATGGAAACAGCTGGTGAAGGTGGTGCTTGGGGAATTGCTCTCCTTGCAGATTATATGACCCACACTGAACGTTCACTTGCTGATTATCTTGAAGAAGTTGTCTTTGCAGACGCTGATGTAGCAACTATTGAACCAGATGCTGCAGATGTTGAAGGCTTTAAAGCTTTCTTGGAAAAATACAAAAAGGGATTAGCTGTTGAACGAGCAGCAGTTGAAACGATTTAGGAGAAAGACATGTTAGAAGATTTAAAAGAAAAAGTCTATCAAGCTAACTTGGAATTACCAAAACGTCACCTTATCCAATACACATGGGGAAATGTCAGTGAGGTTGACCGTGAGTCAGGACTCTTTGTCATCAAACCATCAGGTGTTGATTATGACAAGATGACAGCAGATGATATGGTGGTTTGTGATTTTGATGGAAATGTTGTTGAAGGTGACCTTCGACCATCATCAGATATGCCAACCCATGCGGTGCTCTACAAAACTTACCCAGAGATTGGTGGTATCGTTCATACTCACTCACCTTGGGCAGCAAGTTGGGCACAATCTGGTCTTGATGTTCCAGCGATGGGAACAACTCATGCCGACACATTTTACGGTTCAGTTCCTTGCGCACGCTTCTTAACAAAAGAAGAATTGGATGCAGGATATGAACACGAAACAGGTAATGTTATCGTCGAAACATTTACTGAACGTGGCTTGGACCCGATGGCTGTTCCTGGAGTGCTTTTGCAAGGGCACGGTCCATTTACGTGGGGAACAGATGCTTATGACGCTGTCATGCATGCAGTGGTCTTGGAAGAAGTTTGTCGCATGAATGCTATCACACGCTTCCTAAACCCATTTGCACCAGAGTTGCCACAATACATCTCTGATAAACACTATAACCGTAAACATGGTAAAAATGCCTATTACGGTCAAGCAAATCGTTAACTTGTGATTAAGAATTAAAGAAAAATATAAAGGAGTTTATTATGTTAGAAGCAAAAAAAGAATTTTGGTTTGTCGTTGGTTCACAACATTTGTATGGTGAAGATGCTCTTGAAGAAGTTAAAAAACATGCGCGTGAAATGGTCGCAACTTTGAATGCTAGCGGTAACCTTCCTTACCCACTTGTTTTCCAAGAAGAATTGGCTGTTTCAGCTGACAACATCACAAAATTGATGAAAGAAATTAACTATCGTGATGAAGTTGCTGGTGTTGTGACTTGGATGCACACATTCTCACCTGCTAAAATGTGGATTCGTGGAACAAAATTGCTTCAAAAACCATTGTTGCACTTGGCAACTCAATTTAACGAATCAATTCCTTGGGCAACAATCGACATGGACTTCATGAACTTGAACCAATCAGCTCACGGTGACCGTGAATATGGTTATATCAATGCTCGTCTCCAAAAAAATAATAAAGTCGTTGTTGGTTACTGGAAAAACGAAGATGTTCAAAAACAAATCGGTGACTGGATGGATGTCGCTGTAGCTTACAATTCTGGTTTTGAAATCAAAGTTGCTCGTTTCGGTGATAACATGCGTAACGTTGCTGTTACTGACGGTGATAAAATCGAAGCACAAATTAAATTTGGTTGGATAGTAGATTACTTTGGTATCGGAGATTTGGTTGAAGTGATTAATCAAGTCACTGACGAAGAAGTCGATGCTCTCTTTGCTGAATACAAAGAACTTTATGACTTTGATTATGGTAATTACGATGTTGAAACTTGGGAAAGCCATGTCAAAGAACAAGCGCGTTATGAAATTGCTTTGAAACGTTTCTTGGATGCTGGTGGCTACACTGCCTTCTCAGATAACTTTGAAGACCTTCATGGTATGAAACAACTTCCAGGTCTTGCTGTTCAACGTTTGATGGCACAAGGTTATGGATTTGCTGGTGAAGGTGACTGGAAAACAGCTGCGCTTGACCGCTTCATGAAAGTAATGTCTCACAACCAAAGCACTGGATTTATGGAAGATTACACTTATGAACTTGCTGCAGGTAAAGAAGCTGCTCTTGAATCTCACATGCTTGAAGTTGACCCAACTCTTGCTCACAACAAACCAAAAATCAGTGTTAACCCACTTGGTATCGGTGGTAAAGAAGATCCAGCTCGTTTAATCTTTGATGGTAAAGCAGGTTCTGGTGTTGTCGTTTCAATGGCTGACTTCGGTACAAACTTCAAACTTTTGATTAACGAAGTTGAAGCCTTCGAACCAACAGAAGCTGCACCAAACCTTCCAGTAGCACGTGTTCTTTGGGAAGTAAAACCAAACTTCCACGAAGGTGTGAAATCTTGGATTGAAGCTGGTGGCGGTCACCACACAGTTGTTTCACTTAACGCTACATCTGACCAAGTTGTTGCTTGGGCTAAAATGGTCGGTGTTGATTACGTAGTCATTAAATAATAATCCCTAATTAGAAGAAAATACTCCTCACTCCTATTTATTTGTTTGTATCGATGAGAGATTGACTGTGTGCAATCAGTCTTTCTCCCATTATTTTTAAAAAATTTTTTAGAAAAGAAAGCGATGGTTATGACAGACTTTAATTCAAAAGAATACCTATCAAAAGTTGATGCTTGGTGGCGAGCAGCTAACTACATTTCAGTAGCGCAAATGTATTTGAAAGATAATCCATTGATGCGTCGTGAAGTGACTAAAGAAGATGTTAAAGTTCACCCAATTGGTCACTGGGGAACAATTGCTGGGCAAAACTTTATTTATGCTCACTTGAACCGTGTTATCAATAAATACGACCTTAACATGTTTTACATTGAAGGACCTGGTCACGGTGGACAAGTTATGGTTTCTAACTCATACATTGACGGTTCATACACTGAACGTTATCCACAAATTACACAAGATGAAGCAGGTCTTAAAAAACTTTGTAAAATCTTCTCATTCCCTGGCGGCATTGCATCACACGCTGCGCCAGAAACACCAGGATCTATCCACGAAGGTGGTGAACTTGGTTATGCTCTTTCACATGCCACAGGTGCTATCCTTGATAATCCTGATGTGATTGCCGCAACTGTTATCGGTGATGGTGAAGCTGAAACTGGTCCGCTTAATGCTGGTTGGTTCTCAAATACATTCATCAACCCAGTTAATGATGGTGCTGTTCTTCCAATCCTTTACCTAAATGGTGGTAAAATTCACAATCCAACAATTCTTGCTCGTAAAACAGATGAAGAATTGACTCACTTGTTTGAAGGATTTGGTTGGAAACCTTACTTTGTAGAAGGTAAAGACCCTGAAGTTATTCACAGTCAAATGGCAGAAACGCTTGATGCTGTTATCGAAGAAATCAAAGCTATCCAAGCTGAAGCTCGTAAACATCCAGCAGAAGAAGCTGCACAACCAGTTTGGCCAGTGCTTATTGTTCGTATTCCAAAAGGTTGGACTGGTCCAAAAGAATGGAATGGTGAACCAATTGAAGGTGGTTTCCGTGCTCACCAAGTTCCAATTCCAGTTGAAGCAGGTCACATGGAATATATTGACCATTTGACAAGTTGGTTGAATTCATATCGTCCAGAAGAACTCTTTGACGAAAAAGGTTACATCAAAGAAGAAATCCGCACGATTTCACCAAAAGATGACCGCCGTATGTCAATGAACCCAATCACTAATGCCGGTGTTGTTAAAAAACTTGACCTTGCTGATTGGCGCAAACACGCTATTGATACTACAAAACCTGGTAGCGTCATGAAACAAGATATGATTGAGTTTGGTAATTATGTTGCTGACTTGATGCAAGTAAATCCAGACAACTTCCGTATCTTTGGTCCTGATGAAACAAAATCAAACCGTTTGAACAATGTCTTCAAAGTGACTAATCGTCAATGGCTTGGTCGTCGTGATGACTCATATGATGAATGGATTTCACCAGTTGGTCGTGTTATTGATTCACAATTGTCAGAACACCAAGCAGAAGGTTTCTTGGAAGGTTATGTCTTGACTGGACGTCACGGCTTCTTTGCATCTTATGAATCATTCCTTCGTGTTGTTGATTCAATGATTACCCAACACTTCAAATGGTTGCGTAAATCAAAAACACACACTGATTGGCGTAAAAACTACCCATCACTTAACTTGATTGCAACATCAACTGTTTTCCAACAAGACCACAATGGTTACACTCACCAAGACCCAGGGCTCTTGACTCACTTGGCAGAAAAAACACCAGAATTCATTCGTGAATACTTGCCAGCTGACTCAAACACACTCTTTGCAGTCATGGAAAAAGCTCTTGCTGATGAAGATAAAATCAATGTCCTTGTCACATCTAAACACCCGCGTCCTCAATTCTATTCTGTTGAAGAAGCAGAAGAATTGGTGCGTGAAGGTTATAAAGTAATCGACTGGGCTTCAAATGACCACGGTCAAGAACCTGATGTTGTCTTTGCTGCGGCTGGTACAGAACCAAACTTGGAAGTTCTAGCTGGTATTTCAATTCTTCACAAAGCTTTCCCAGATATCAAGATTCGCTTTATTAATGTTGTGGATATTCTTAAACTTCGTTCACCAAAAGTTGACCCTCGTGGTCTTTCTGATGAAGAATTTAACAAACTCTTCACAACAGATAAACCAGTCATCTTTGGTTTCCACGGCTATGAAAACATGATTCGCGATTTGTTCTTCAATCGTGCTAACCACAACGTTTACGTTCATGGTTACCGTGAAAATGGTGATATCACAACACCATTTGATATGCGTGTTCTTTCAGAAATGGACCGATTCCATATCGCAAAAGATGCTGCCCAAGCTGTTCTTGGTGACAAAGCGGTTGAATTTGCTAAAGAAATGGATGACAAAGTGGCTTATCACACTGCTTACATCCGTGAAAATGGTGATGATATTCCTGAAGTTCAAAATTGGCAATGGGAAAATATTAATTAATTGTTGCTAATGATTTCATTTTAATATTTAAAAACTAATACTTATAAATCTAACTATTCTAACACGAGAAGGGAGGTCGTCAATCATGTGTGATATGTGTTTGGCGGTCTCTTTTTTCGGTAGTTGGAAGTTTTAATGCAGGTGAATAGGTTATGAAAGAATTCGATTTAAAAGATGTTACAATTACCTCGCCTTTTTGGCAAGATTATTTACGTTTAATCAAGGAAAAAACGATTCCTTATCAATTGCAAGTTCTAAAAGATGAGATTGCAGTAGATGTCCAAGCAGAGCGCAAGGATGATAGTTTGCCAGCAGGAAAAAGTCATGCGATTGAGAATTTTAAAATTGCTGCAGGACTTTCTGCGGGAGAGCATTTTGGGTGGTTTTTCCAAGATAGCGATGTTTACAAATGGATAGAGTCAGTTGGTGTTATTTTACAAAGCCAGTCAGATGCGAAACTTGAAGCAAAAGCTGATGAAGTGATTGCTATTATTGATCAGGCTCAGGAAGACGATGGGTACCTGGATACTTACTTCCAATTGAAATTTCCTAAATTGAAATACCGTCAGCTTTATTTTAGTCATGAATTGTACTGCGCTGGGCATTTGATTGAAGCTGCAATTGCTTACGATAAGGCGACAGGGAAAGATAAGTTATTGCAGGTCGCTAAACGCTTTGTTAGCAATATCGCTGAGCATTTTGGTTATGGTGACAATCAGATTCAAGGTGCCGATGGACATCAGGAAATTGAATTAGCGCTTGTAAAATTATATGATTATACCAAGGATGAGTCTTATTTGCGTTTGGCACAATTCTTTATTGATGTTCGTGGAAAAAATCCAGATTTTTATCGGGAAGAAGTAGCTGCAAATTTGGCTGATGGTTTATCAGATGATAATCCAATGATTGATTTGGAGTATTTGCAGGCTTACACGCAGCCAAAACACCAAAAACACGCTGTTGGGCATGCGGTGCGTATGCTTTATATGGCAACTGGTATGGCAAAGATTGTGGCGCGTGATTTTGATGCTGAGCTTTATCAAGCTTGTCTAGATATTTGGGATGATATTGTGCATCGTAAAATGTATGTAACTGGTGGGGTTGGCTCGACAGTCCACGGCGAAGCTTTTGTTGGTCCTTATGATTTGCCAAATGATACCATGTACTGTGAAACATGTGCTTCAATCGCTTTGCTTTATTTTGCTTACGAGCTATTTCAAATTTCACCAAAAGCAGAGTATATCGATGTCATGGAGCGCGTGCTTTATAACGGCATTTTGTCAGGGGCTTCTGCCGATGGAAAGCATTTCTTTTATGTTAATCCTTTAGAAGTTGATGTTGTTTCTTGTCACCATAATCCTGGTAAAGGTCACGTTAAGACACAACGTCCTGATTGGTTAGGTTGTGCTTGTTGTCCGCCAAATTTTGCTCGCACCATCGGCTCGATTGGGCGCTATATTTATCTAGAAAGTGGCAATGAACTGTTTATTAATCTTTACATCGCAAGTCAGTTGAAGGGTAAGGATTTTGTTTTGAAACAAAAAACTGATTTTCCATTTGAAAACAAACTTGAAATTACTTACTCTGGGGTACAGAAGACTTTGTATTTGCAAGAGCCTTATTGGGCAAAAGACCTTGTTGTGACTTGTGAGAATGCTAAAGTTTTACAACGTGAAGGTCGTCGCATAAAAGTTTATCTAGAAGACGGTGCTCATATTGTTTTGCATTTTGGTCAGCCTGTCTTAGCTGTGCATAGTAATCCAGAAGTACGAGCTGATATTGGCAAAGTAGCTATTCAAAAAGGACCATTTATTTATTGTGCGCAAGCTGTTGACAATCCAAATTTGAAGTACTGTCGCTTAGATTCTAAATTGGTTAATCAAGCTCATGCTGTAAAAGAGACAAAAGATTTTGGAGTATGTACTAGCTTGGCGCTTCCTTGCCAAAAAGTTGATGCTTGGCAAGAGAAGACACTTTATCAGTTTGATTATGAAGAAACCTCACGTTTATCTGATTTGGTCATGATGCCTTATTATTTTTGGGGCAATCAAGGTGAGACAGATATGCAAGTTTGGTTTCCAGAAATAAGGAGAAATGTACCATGACCGCACCATGCTTTGGCTGCGCTGCAAAAGTGACCTTGTCAGACCAAGAAATCGAAGAGTCAATTGAGCAACAATTGGCTTTAGAGTTTAATTTGGTTGATGATACTGAGTGGCAACGTCGTCAGGAAATCTGTCAGATTTGTCCACAACGCGTAGGTCACACCTGCGGAAAATGTGGCTGCTACTATAAATTCAGAACAGCCTTAGCTGTTAAAACATGCCCAGAAGGAAAATGGTAAGAAAAAGGATGGCTTTTAGCCGTCCCTTTTATGTCTTTATTAGCTATAAAAGAGTTTAACTTTAATGTCTTGCTTGTAATTACCAAAGTTTTCGCCAAATAGTGTACAGCCACCGATATTTTTGGCATCACCCTTAACTTCAAAACGGAATTTCCAAGTATCAGCAGAAGCATCCAAGTCAGAAATTTTAAGTGGTGATAGGAAGTCGCCGTCGATGTTAGTTCCGTGCTCGGTGATACGAATTGTTTTTAGAAGACCGTATTGATTTAGATGATCAGGATACCATTTTGGAGTGTATTTTCCTCGGATATCTCCGAAGTCACCTGGGCTTGTCCATGAACCTAATTCTTGGTCGTTTAGTGAAAATGTGATATCAGATGGCCAGTTGTTGTTGGTAAATGGAAACTCAGATGCGATTTCAAAAGAAATTTCCATCATCTTCAAGGTGTCATCTTTTTTAAGCAAGTTCGGTGCCTGATACTCCAAGAAACCTTGAGTAAACCAAACGATTTGGGCTTTCATACGTTCAGGAACCATGAAGTAACGAGGCTCATCTACAGGACCGATAAAGTCATCTTTGCTAGCTAAACCACAAGTCGGTTCAACAGAGTAGTCTGTGTAGTGACCGACAGGGATAGATGTCTCAATAGTTGAATACGCATTAAAAATTTTCTTAGGAAAATTAATTTCGATGCGGTCAATTCCAAGACTAACCACTTTTTGGTGGCCGATACGTTCAGTTTTTACAATTTGAGCTTCTTCTAATTTTTTTATGTGCTGTGTGATAATAGCACTACTCAAATGTAATTCATCGGCGATTTCTTTGATGTGCATCCGCTTTTTAGAAAGCAGTTGAATGATTTGTAATCTTACCTTACTTGCGAGTGCTTCGTAAACAGGCAGAGCTTCAGAATTGATTTCAAGTTGCATATTAAGAACCTCCTTTTGAATTAATATTAATACATTTATTAATGTTTGTAAACGGTAATATTATGAATTAACTAAAAATAAACTTTATGATTAACTTAATTTTAGAGAAAAAAGAATAAAAATATATCAAAAAAACTAGAAAAAATACTTGAAATGTTACCTTAAAGTGCTATAATAAAATCATACGAAACATGAAAGCGCTTTTAACGCAAAAGAGAGAGGTGCAGATGGAACAAGAAAGTTAATAAAAATGTCAATCTTAAAATTAAATGTTTTGTTTATTTCAGAAGGGGAATTTATATTGGGATAAACAAAAACGTAAATTAAAAAGGGAATTTGATTGAGGTAAAAAAATGAAAGTTTTTAAAAAGATTGCAATGGTTGCAGCAACAACACTTGCAGCAACACTCTTAGTTGGATGTGGACAAAAAACTAATCCAAAAGAAATTACATTTTGGAACCCGTTGACAGGTGACGACGGTGCCTACATGAACAACATTGTTAAAGAATATAACAAGACTAAACCAGAATATCCAGTTAAAGCAGTGGTAACTTCTGATATGTACACAAAAATCTACACTGCGATGAACTCTAAAAAAGGTATTCCTGATTTGACATTGATTCACGCTGACCGTGTTCCAGCTTTTGCTGATTCAGGCATGTTAAAACCAATGACTGGTATCTTGAAACAACAAAAGAATATTAAATCAGAAAACTACCTTCCACAAGCTTGGAATGCTGGACAATTCGATGGTAAACAATACACAGTTCCACTTGATATCCATGCTAATGCAATGTACTACAACAGAGATCTTCTTAAAAAATATGGTTGTGAAAACTTCCTAGATGATAATGTTGTAACTTTCGATGAAATGATGTCACTTGCAGGTAAAATGAAAAAAGGTGACTACGTTTTGAACAACTCATTGATTTCATGGGTTATCTTAGGTGAAATTGCTAACCAAGGCGGTACTATTGAAAAAGATGGTAAACCAAACTTGGATACACCTGAAATGCGTAAAACATTTGAATCACTTAAAAACTTGGCTAGTGCAGGTCTAATGACTCCAAATGGTGAAGATGGTTACTTGATGTTCCAATCAGGAAACGTTCTCTTCTCAACTGATGGTACTTGGACTTCAACAGCTCACGATGCTGTTAAAGGCTTGAACTATGGTGTAACAAACGTTTACTCATTCTCTCCTGATAAATTCACTAACCGTGCTTCTTCTCATATGTTTGCTTTGTTGAAGAGTTCTGAACGTACAAAAGGTAAAGAAAAAGGTATCGGTAAATTCTTGGAATACGTTCGTAAAAACTCTATCGAATGGGCCAAAGCTGGTCAAATCGTAGCAAGTAAAGATGTTGTTGAAAGTGATGACTTCAAGAACTACAAACAATCATTCTTCACTTCATCTCCAGAAGAAATTAACTCACTTCACATTTATGACTACAAATACTACTCATATGTAGATGAAGCAGTTAACACTTACGCAATGGATATTATTTACGGTAAGAAAGATATCGATAAAGGTCTAAAAGCTATTCAAAAATTTGCTGAAGATAAAATCGCTGAAAACGAAAAAAATCCTCAAGAATAGTTAATTGATTTTAGGTGTTTTATCAAATAAAAAGAAAGGATGAGGTGGCTGGAATACCACCTCATCTTTAGAAGGAGGGAGAAAGTTGAAAACGAAGAAAAAACTGAATTTAAAACCTCTGTTTTTCATTGGGCCACACATGTTGCTATTTTTAACTTTTATTGTTATTCCAACTGTTTACGGTATTTACGTGTCATTTACAAAGTGGAACTTAGTTGGTCAGCCTGAATGGGTTGGGTTAGCTAACTATAAAACTATTTTGTTTAATGCAAAATCAACTTTCCATTTTCAATTCTTTAATGGTATGAAAAATACACTGGTTTATGTGGTGTTAATCGTACCGTTGATGATTATCATTCCGTTGCTCGTTGCAGTAGCACTAGAACATAAGAAAGTTAAATTTAAAAATCTTTTCCAAGCTATTTTGTATGTGCCAGGATTGATTTCAATCTCAGCCGCAGCTTTGATTTGGTCTTTACTTTTCCACTCAAAACTAGGTATTGTTAATAACTTGTTTGGTTTGGATGTTTCATGGGGAGCTAAACAACCTTATGCTTGGCTTTTGATTATCTTTGTTTCTCTTTGGGGAGGAATTGGTGGTAACTTGATTATCTACCGCGCAGCGATTGCTGGTGTCTCTCAAGACTTATACGAATCTGCTGATATTGATGGTGCAACTCCTGTTCAAAAATTCTTCAATATCACACTTCCAGCTATTCGTTTCCCATTGATTTACACATTTGTAATGTCAACAGCTGGAGCGTTCAACGTATTCGCTCAACCATTGATGATGACTAAAGGTGGTCCAGAACAAGGAACTCACGTACTAATGATGTACATCAGATCACTTGCATTTGGACAAGGGGAATCTATCGCAGGTATGGCTTCTGCCATGGCGGTTATCCTTGGTGTTGTCATCTTGATTGTCTCTGCCGCACAATACTATGTCATGAATAAGAATGCGGACTGAGGAGGTAAAGATGAAAAAAATAGAAATTTCAAAATGGCTATCATACATCTTCTTAATAGCTTTAAGTATTATTTGGATTGTTCCATTATTGTTTGGCTTTATAACATCATTTCGTTCACAAACAGAAGTTGTATCTGTCGGATTTAGATTGTTGCCAGTTAACTGGATTATGGACAACTATGTTGAAATCTTAAATAATACCTCTACAGCACCAATCGTTAGATGGTTGTGGAACTCTTTGTTTATCGCTACAAGCCACACAATTCTAGTTGTTATTGTAGTTTCAGTTACAGCATACGGTTACTCACGATTGAAATTCAAATACCGTGACCAAATTTTCTTCACAGTACTTGGTATTTCAATGTTCCCAAGTGTCGTTAACTTGATTCCATCATACAAAATCATTGAAACTCTTGGTTGGGTAAACTCACCAATGGCAATGATTATCCCAGGTTTGGCTGGTGTTGGTAATATCTTCTTGGCACGACAATTCATGAAAGGTATTCCAGAGTCATTTGACGAATCAGCAAGGGTTGATGGTGCTAGTGAGTTTGTTATTTACTCTCGAATCATTGTACCGCTTATTAAACCGGTCTTGATTGTATGTGCTTTGTTCTCATTTACAGGTTCTTGGAATGATTTCTTGTGGCCAGTAATTGTTTACAATGATGTTGAAAAAATGCCAATCACAGCAGGTTTGTTGCTACTTCAAGATATTTACGGTAACTACCGTTTGATTGGTCAATTGATGGGTTCTGCATTACTTGCAATTATCCCAACAGTTTTGTTGTTCTTGTTTGCACAAAAATACTTCGTACAATCAATGAACTTAAACGCAGGTGTGAAAGGTTAGTATAATTCATGAAACGTAAATCAGAAAAAATTCTACTTATACTTGGATCAATTTGGAATGTTATTACCGCTTTGTTGACGATTTTTGGATATTCTGATTGGTTTCAAAAAGAAGGCATGTCTAGTTTCGAACATCATAAACAAGTTAGCTATGCTTCAGTTAGCTTGTTAGATAGTTTGACAAAATTTATTATGATTTTCGGCTTAGTAATCTTAGTAATGGGGATTATCACATTTCTCGTGACACGCTTTATTGATGATGAGATTCTCAATAAAAAAATCATTGCTTGGATTATCGTATGTATTATTGTTCAATTTGCTTCGTTTGATTTGATTGGAGTGTTCTTCTATTTGTCAGCTTTGATTGTTTATGCTGCACGTACAAAGGCATATTACAAAGTTAAAAATGGTGTAGAACTTTGATGAGAGAGAAGTAAAAGTAGAAGTTTTTCGATTTATGATAGATGAGATTATGTTTTTTAAGAAAAAGTTTGGAGACGATAAATATGAATAATGTTGAGGATTATCACAATCCAATTGTACTGGAGCGTGCTGACCCTTGGGTGTATAAACACACAGATGGTTATTATTACTTTACAGGTTCTGTTCCTGGTTATCAAACGATTGAGTTGCGTCGTGCAAAAACCTTAAATGGCTTGGGGGAGTCAGCTGAGGTTAAAACGATTTGGCATGCGCACGAATCTGGACCACTAAGTGAATTGGTCTGGGCGCCAGAAATTCATTATCTACGAGGTAAATGGTACATTTACTTTGCAGCGAGTGATGATGCGGTTGAACGTAGTCAATTTCATCATCATCGTATGTTTGTACTTGAAAATGAAAGCGCTAACCCTATGGAGGGTGAGTGGGTGGAAAAAGGACAAGTGAAAACACAGTACGAAAGCTTTAGCATTGATGCGACAGCTTTTGAATTGGGAGATGACTTGTATTACATTTGGGCACAACTTGATCCACGCATTCCAGGCAATTCAAACCTTTATATTTCAAAAATGGAAAATCCATGGACACTAACAGGTCCGCAAAAATTATTGACCATTCCTGAGTATGATTGGGAGAAAATAGGATTCTTGGTTAATGAAGGACCAGCAGTTTTAATCCGAAACGGTAAAGTTTTTGTGACTTATTCAGCCAGCGCAACGGATGAAAATTATGCGATGGGGCTACTTTGGGCAAATGTTGATGATGATTTGCTAGATGGTTATTCTTGGCACAAATCAGAAAGACCAGTATTTGTTTCATCTGAACGCCATCACCTTTATGGTCCAGGTCATAATTCATTCACACGTAGTGAAGATGATACGAAAGATGTTCTCATTTTCCATGCGCGTCCTGAAAAAAATAAAGCAGGTGATCCGCTTGATAATCCAAACCGACACGCCAATGCTCAAATCTTTTCTTGGGATGATAAAGGATTTCCAGTATTTGGTGAGCCTGGTCAAGTAATGTAATAGTTGATAAAAGACATGGTTTTAGGATATTAAAAAGGGTATTTGGAGGAAAAATCATGCAGACAAATGGAAATGTTCGCCAACGCTTTTCAATTCGCAAAAGTCATCTTGGTGCAAGCAGTGTACTACTGGGAGTGTCCATTGCTTTGTTATCAGGCGGTGTGACTGTCCAAGCAGAAGAAACTAATGCAGTTTCTGAGCCACCGATTTTGCTCAGCCAATCGCAGTCATTGCCTGAAGAGAATCAAACAAATCCTACAGAAGTTGATGCTAATTCACAGACTTCTGACAATGAGTCACAAGTATCTACTGACACACAAGTAGCAAATCAAGTAGATACAGAGCTTGAATCACAGTCAGAAACAGTAGTTTCTACAACTCAAGACAAAACTGTTGAGTCAGTTGAAACTCCTTCTGACGTTAATCCTACTCAAGCAGCGGATAACGAAAGCACGACTCTTGAAACAAAGACACTTGCTGATAATCAAGCACCTGCTGTTGATTTAACAGATAGCAAGGTGACTGTCACAGCAACTGCCAAAGATAAAGATTTTAAACGTGTTTCTGTTCACGACCCTTCTATTTTTTACGACGAAAAAACAGGAACTTATTACATCTTTGGTTCTCATTTGGGGCAAGCAAAATCAAAAGATTTACAAAACTGGACACCGCTTTTCAATCATGAGTATGAAAATCCATCAAGTGTTCTTGGTGATTTAAATAAAAATCTTGCTAAGCCGTTTGAATGGGCTGGATATGATGATGCGGATTGTGCTGGCGGACATTATGCAATTTGGGCGCCTGATGTGGTCTGGAATCCAGATTATAAATGGGCTGATGGTTCAACTGGTGCTTACATGTATTATTTCTGTACGTCATCAACTTGGCGACGTTCAGTCATTAGCTACGCTGTTTCAAAAACAGTTGAAGGACCATATGATTACGTTGACAGTTTGATTTATTCTGGTTTTACAAGAGAAGAT
Organism: Streptococcus sp. UBA4344; assembly: GCF_002393675.1. Taxonomy (NCBI): domain Bacteria; kingdom Bacillati; phylum Bacillota; class Bacilli; order Lactobacillales; family Streptococcaceae; genus Streptococcus; species Streptococcus sp. UBA4344. The sequence goes on along the minus strand of NZ_DGTE01000032.1, from coordinate 73,639 downwards.
TCGACAGACGGCAGCACTCGTAATACTAATTACAAAGGTACTAACATTGATGAATTGATGGCCGCTGGCGTTATTGAACCAGGATTTTCAGAAATCTGGAACCGTGATAATGGTCATACTTACAATAATGACTACGCACCAAATGCTATTGACCCAAATGTCTTTTATGATAAATCTGGCAAGCTTTATATGAGTTACGGCTCTTGGTCAGGCGGTATTTACCTTCTAGAATTGGATAAAACAACTGGTAAAGCTATTTATCCAGGAAAAGATGGTAAGACAGCTGATGGACGTCATATTGATAAATACTTTGGTACTCATTTAATTGGTGGCTATCACCAATCAGGTGAAGCACCTTATATCATTTATGATAAGAACACTGACTATTACTACATGTTTATCACTTATGGTGGTCTTGGTCGTGAAGGTGGCTACAACATGCGTTTATTCCGTTCAAAACGCGTGGATGGACTTTATGTTGATGCTAAAGGCAAACACCCAACTTACACAAGTTGGACTGCTGATCCTGTTAATGATGCCTACGGTATCAAGGTTATGGGGAACTATAACTTAGATAGTCTGCAGTCAGCTTATATGTCACCAGGACACAATTCAGCATTCATTGATAAAGATGGTAATTGGTATTTGGTTAACCATACTAGATTTAATCAAGGAACTGAATACCACGAAGTTCGTGTGCACCCAATGCGCATGACAGAAGATAATTGGCCAGTTGCTTTGCCGTTTGAATACCGTAAATCAGACTTGACATTAACAAAAGCAAGCGAAAGTCAATTCGTAGGTGATTATGAATTTGTTAATCATGGTCGTGATACTTCGGGTCAACCGTTACCAAAATCACGTCTACAATTAAATGCGAATGGTACCGTGACTGGAGCTTTGACAGGTACTTGGACAAAAACTAAAAAAGGAAATAATTACTACATTACCATCAAGACAAAAAATGTCACTTACAAAGGTGTCTTTGATGTTCAAAAAGATGAAAGTGCTAGTCATAATCCTTGCCTTGTTTTTGCCCTAGTCGGCAATAATAACGAAGTGATTTGGGGTGTTAAACCTTACAAGGTCACTCAAAAATCGGCGACAAAAACGACTCGAGCTAATCAAAAAATAGTAGTAGCAAAAGCACAAGCTGATACAACTTTTGGATTTAAACAAATTATTAATCAAACACTTTTATCAAAAACAAATACTTTAGCAGCAACTCCTCATGCTGCACGAAAAATGAGTGTTTCTGATAATGTGACAACTCCTCATGAAAAACAAAATCAAACCAACTCTCCTAAAGTTAAAACAGTTAAGAAAATCCAAAAGAGTTCAGTAGTTGCAGCATCTACTAATAAAACTAAAGAGATGAGAAAAGAAAATTCTGTAAAACCAAGCTTGTTATCAGCAGTTTGTGGTGTTGTAGCAGCTGGTGTTCTAGGAATTTTTTATGAAAAGAAAAGACGATAAAAAGGAATTGAGATGCAAGAGAATCAATTAACCTTTGGTGTTCATGATCCGACGATTATAGAGCATGATGGGCGGTATTTTCTGTATTCGACAGATACTAGACAACCTGAAACTTCAGGAGTGCCTATACGAATGTCACGAGATTTAGTTGATTGGGCATTCATCGGGCAAGCCCTACCTGGTGTTCCAAAAGAGGCTAAAGAGTGGAGTAACGCTCTTGGCCTTTGGGCACCTGAGATTATTCATTATGGCGATGAATATCGCATGTATTATTCAACGTCAACATTTGGCAGTACGAAATCTTATATTGGCTTAGCCACTGCAAAAACACCCATTGGTCCATTTAAAGACCAAGGTTTGGTTGTTAAGACAAGTTCTGAACTTTGTCATCATAATGCTATTGATGCAAATGTTGTGACAGACAAAGAAGGCAGTCAGTGGTTGTTGTATGGGTCATTCTTTGGTGGCTTGTACATTTTGCCTTTGGATAAAAAAACAGGTAAACCTAGTGAAACAGGTTTTGGCAGACGCGTAGCCATGCGTCCGCAAAGTGTCGATACAGCCATTGAAGGTGGATTTATTTATTACAATCCAGATACGGATTATTATTATCTATTTTGTTCTTATGATTCTTTGAATGATACTTATAATATTCGAGTTGCGCGTTCACGTCACATCGACGGTCCTTATATTGATTGCAAAGGTTATGCGATGGATGATTTTACACATCATCCTGATGAAATTGGTATGAAAGTGCTAGGCAGTTATCAGTTTTCTGGTGAAAAGGTGGTACTTGCTCCGGGGCACAATTCGATTTTTAAACGTTCAGATAATCAATTATTCATGGTGCACCATGCTAGACGAAAAGCATTTTCGGATGAATTTTTCCTAAATGTTAGAAAATTAACCTGGTTATCAAATGGCTGGCCAGTGGTGTCGCCTTGTTTGTATGAAGAAGATTGTGAACAGAAAAGTTTGGAACTTGCTGGTGATTGGAAGGTCATCCGTTTTGATAAATACAGTCATTTACAAGAAAGTACTACTGAAACGATTAAAAAGAATGACTATCAAAAAACAGATGACAATGAGTTCAAGTGGCAAGGAAATCTCGTAAAAACTTGGTTAGAAATGGTTGATGGAAATACTGAACAAGTCCTTTCGGGGATGACAACTGAAGGTTATGGCATTATAGCAAGAAAGATTTAAAGTTTTGGGACCTAATTTATTAGGTGTCTTAGAAAAGAGAAAATTATGCAGAAAGCTTCTTTACGAGTTGTCAAAGATATGACAATTTCAAAAGTTGATAAAAGGCTCTTTGGTTCATTTATTGAACACATGGGAAGAGCTGTTTATGGAGGAATCTACCAACCTGATCACATCTCTAGTGACGAAGATGGCTTCCGTAACGACGTTAAAGAGTTAGTTAAAGAACTTGGTGTGACTTTGGTGCGTTATCCTGGTGGAAATTTCTTATCAGGTTATAACTGGGAAGATGGTGTAGGTCCCAAAGACAAACGTCCTGTTCGAACAGATTTAGCGTGGCGTGCAATTGAAACCAACCAAGTCGGTATTCACGAATTTGCAAAATGGGCAAAAGAAGTCGGTGTTGAGGTCAATATGGCAGTCAATATGGGAACTAGAGGCATCGACGAAGCCCGCCATTTAGTTGAATATTGTAACTTTGAAGGTGGAACTTATTGGAGTGACAAACGTATCGAGAACGGTCAAAAAGAACCGTTTGGTTTCAAAACATGGTGCATCGGAAATGAAATGGATGGTCCATGGCAAATTGGTCACAAAACAGCTGAAGAATATGGTCGTGCAGCAGCAGAAACAGCTAAAGCAATGAAATTGGTTGATGATTCTATCGAACTTGTTGCTTGTGGTAGCTCTACCAGCCATATGCCAACTTTTGGTGATTGGGAATTGACTGTTCTAGACCATACTTATGATTACGTTGATTACCTTTCACTTCATCAATATTATGGCAATCCAGCTAACAACCTTGAAGAATATCTTGCCTCATCACTTGATATGGATGACTTTATCAAAGGTGTGGTTGCTATCTGTGATGCGGTTAAGGCTAAAAAACACAGCAAGAAACAGATGAATCTTTCATTTGATGAATGGAATATCTGGTACCACTCAAACGAAAATGATAAACAAATCAAACCTTGGTTAATCGCACCACCACAACTAGAAGATCATTATAATTTTGAAGATGTTTTGGTACTTGGAACACTTTTAATCACATTGTTGAAGCACGCTGATCGTATCAAGATTGCTTGCCTAGCACAACTTGTTAATGTTATTGCTCCAATCTTCACTGAAGAAAATGACAATGAAAGCCCAGCATGGCGTCAAACAATTTTCTATCCATTTATGCAAGCTGCACAACATGGTAAAGGTACTGTTATGACACCGCTTGTTTCATGTGATGGTTACAAGACTGAAAACTATGACAAAGTACCATATCTTGAAACTATTTCAGTTTTGAATGAAGATGAAACAGAATTGACAATTTTTGCAGTCAACCGTTCACGTGAAGAAATGGATTTGTCTGTGGATAGTTTAGGGCTCGCTTTTGGAGACGTGCTTGAATTTACTCACATGTCAGGTCACGATATTAAAGCAGTCAACAGCCTAACTTCTGATGACATTAAACCAGTTGCTTCTGATAAATACGCTGTTAACGGTGACCAACTTAAGGTTACTCTTGATGGTTTATCTTGGAATATGATTCGAGTTGCAGTGAAATAAGAAAAGGTAAGGAGAAAAAAGTGAAATTCTTTTTAGACACAGCAGATGTGGCAGCAATCAAAGCTGTAAATGAATTAGGTATTGTGGATGGTGTGACAACAAATCCGACAATCATTTCACGTGAGGGACGTGATTTCGAAACAGTCATCAAAGAAATTTGTCAGATTGTCGATGGTCCTGTTTCAGCAGAAGTCACTGGCACAACAGCCGAAGAAATGATTGCTCAAGCACATGACATTGCGAAATGGGCTGATAACATTGTTGTCAAAATCCCAATGACTATGGAAGGTTTGAAAGCTGTTAATGTCCTTTCTAAAGAACATATTAAAACAAACGTGACGCTGATTTTTACAGTGTCTCAAGGGCTCATGGCAATCAAAGCTGGTGCGACATTTATTAGCCCATTTGTTGGACGTCTTGAAGATATTGGAACAGATGCTTATGAATTGATTTCAGATTTGCGAGACATTATTGATTTTTATGATTTTGATACGGAAATCATCGCAGCAAGTATTCGTAATCGAGCTCAAGTTGAAGGTGTTGCAAAATGCGGTGCACACATTGCGACTATCCCAGCACCATTGTTTGACAAAATGGCACAACACCCACTAACTGACAATGGCTTGAAACAATTCATGGCAGATTGGAAAGCATTCCAAGGTAAATAAACTTAGTGTGATAAGGAGAAAAAATGAAAATTACCTTAACAAAAGAAAAAGGACCTAAAATTTCAAAATACATTTATGGGCATTTTGCTGAACACCTAGGACGTTGTATTTATGAAGGGATTTATGTCGGTGAAGATTCATCAATTCCAAATGTCAACGGTATGCGTACGGATGTCGTCGAAGCTCTAAAAAATATTAAAATCCCAGTTCTTCGTTGGCCTGGTGGTTGCTTTGCGGATGAATATCACTGGAAAGATGGTATTGGTCCAAAAGAAAACCGTAAAAAAATCGTTAACACTAACTGGGGTGGTGTAACTGAAAATAACCACTTCGGTACACACGAATATTTTGAATTGCTTCGCCAACTCGGCTGTGAAGCTTACATCAATGGTAACGTCGGTAGTGGTACAGTCCAAGAAATGCAAGAATGGATTGAGTACATGACTATGGACGGCGAATCTCCAATGGCAAACCTTCGTCGTGAAAATGGTCATGATGACCCATGGAAAGTAAAATTCTTCGGTGTTGGTAATGAAAGCTGGGGCTGTGGTGGTAACATGCGTCCAGATTACTACGCAGATGTTTACCGTCGCTATCAAACATTTGTCCGCCAATATGGTAAAGACAAAATTTATAAAATTGCTTGTGGTCCAAATATTGATGACTACAACTGGATGGACCGTGTCATGTCAATTGCTGCACCATTTATGGACGGTATTAGTTTGCACCACTATGCACTTACTGGTGCTTGGGAAGACAAAGGACCAGCACTTGGTTTTGAAGAATCACAATGGTGGTCACTTCTTAAAAGTGCTAAGAAAATGGATGAACTCATCACAAAACACAGCACTATCATGGATAAATACGACCCTGAAAAACGTGTTGGTTTGATTGTTGATGAATGGGGTTCATGGCTTGCTGTCGAACCAGGTACAAACCCAGGATTCCTTTACCAACAAAATACAATTCGTGATGCCATGGTTGCTGCTTTGACATTGAATATCTTCCACAAACACGCTGACCGTGTTCATATGGCAAATATTGCGCAAACTGTTAACGTCTTGCAAGCAATGATTTTGACTGAAGGCGATAAAATGGTGAAAACACCAAGTTATCATGTCTTTGATTTGTACAAAGTTCACCAAGATGCTGATGTAGTGGCATCATATGGTGATGAATCTGACACACTTTCTTACACCGTTTCTAAGAAAGATGGCATGATTTCAATTTCACTTTGCAACTATTCATTGACTGATACACAAACACTTGATGTGGCTGGTGAATTTGGTGATACTATCGCAGAAGCACGTTACATTACAGCTGATAAAATGGATGAACACAATAATTTTGAACATCCAGAAAACATTACTATCAAAGACTTTGATGGTGCAAAATTGGTTGATGGTCAATTATCAATCACAATCCCACCAATGTCTGTAGCAACTATTCGTATTCCAGAATAAGGAGCGATATGGTAGCACGAAAGGAGAGTTATCTAAGTAGCTTTGTCCTTTTAAGAGGTGTTACATGCAGGATTTAACGCAAGGAAAACCGATTAAGGTTATTATTCTATTTACGATTCCATTAATTGTAGGGAGCTTTTTTCAACTGGCTTATAACTTTGCTGATGCTATGATTGTTGGCCACACACTAGGTCAAACAGCATTTGCAAGTATTGGAGCGACAGGAAGCTTGACTTTCTTAATTATCGGATTTGCTCAAGGGCTGACAGGTGGTTTTTCCATCATTGTCGCCCAGCGCTTTGGCGCTAAAGATTATGTCGGTCTGAAACGTAGTTACGTTCACGGCTTGTTTTATACGATAGTCGTTAGTTTGATTTTGAGTATCTTTTCATTACTCTTTTTAAGACAGTTACTGGAATTGATGCAAACGCCAGATAGCCTAATAAAATATTGTGAGCGCTTTCTAATATCTATCTTTGGTGGTGCAGTATTTACAGTACTATTTAACTATCTATCAAATGTATTACGAGCAGTCGGGAATTCAACGACGCCTCTGATTGCCCTAGTCTTAGCTTGTCTGATGAATATTGGTCTTGATTTTCTCTATATTTTAGCTTTGCATATGGGAGTTTTTGGTGCAGGGGTTGCAACAGTAGAAGCACAACTTTTTTCAGTAATTTTTTTACTTATTTACATTAAAAGAAAAGTTCCGTACTTCCATCTGAAAAGAAGCGACTACAGATTGAACTCTGCTGATTTGAAACTTCATGCGAGGTTAGGATTTCCAATGGCATTTCAAAACAGTATTATTGCCCTTGGTTCGCTAACACTCCAAATTGTTTTAAATAATTTGGGAACAGTTGCAATTGCTGCTCAAAGCATTACTGCAAAAACAGACCAATTAGCTATGCTTCCAATGATGAATCTCGCGCAAGCCATGTCAACCTTTACAGCGCAAAACTACGGAGCCCACAAATTTAAACGCCTAATAGAAGGACTTCGCCACACGCTGTACATTGTTGTTATTTGGGCAATCGCCTTCGCCCTACTTCTGGTGACATTTGACCGTTTCTTCTCCGGACTTTTTATCAATCATCCTTCTGAAAATGTCTATCATTTAGCAAAAATTGCTTATATGATTAACGGTTTGTGTTACTGGATTTTGGCTATTCTTTTTATCGTACGAAGTTTCATTCAAGGATTAGGACGCAGTTTTGCACCGACACTTGCAGGGGGTATGGAATTAATCATGCGTGTTGTGGTTTCAATTGTTGGACTCGCAACTGTCGGTTATGCTGGTGTGGTTTGTGCCAATCCAGCAGCTTGGTGTGGCAGTGTTGTTATTTTAATACCTTCAGCTATTATTTACAAAAAACGTTTAATTGATGTTGTAGATAAAAATAAGACTAGTTGTTAAAGCGTGGGTGGGTTGAGATATTTTGGGGTATCTTACTAATAAATTTTAGATGATAAAGGAATAATTTTGAAAGGAGTGGTTTATCAAAACAGTTATTAAAAATGTTTTTTGATGGGTGTAGACATTATGTTTTCTTTAATTTTTAACGCAAAAACTTAGAACTCCTTTTAACACCCATTGTATTAATCTGCATTGTGTTTAGAAAAAGTATCTTTTCTATTGGTTAATGGCAATTGAGACTCACCTAGTAGTTTAATAACAAAATGACATATACCTTATACCTAAAAACTTAGAATTGCAATATTGTCTAACATAATCTCCTTTAGACAAGAATTATCAATTGCTATTAACGGTATGAAATGATTAACGGTTCTAAACATTAATAACAAGGGAGGACTGATAAGGGTTCTCTCTTTTTTAGTAAAGGGGTTTTAGTAAAACCTCAGTAAAATAACCAGGTAAACGTTTACATTTTATTTTTCAAAGAGTAAAATAAAGACAAGACCTAAGAAAGAGGGAGAAAAATGAAAGTAGTACAAGAAGTTGTTGCTAATATTGATGGGAAAGATATTGAAAAATACACGATTATCAATGATAATGATGTCCAAGTTGGTTTACTAACCTTGGGGGCAACTTGGCAAGAATTTTTGGTTCCAGATGGGAAAGGTGGACATAAAAATATTATCATTGGTTTTGATAATCCAGCCGAGTATGGTAAAAATACTTTGTGTGCGGGACAATCCATTGGACGTGTTGCAGGTCGTATTGGAGCTGGAAAATGTAGCATTGATGGAGAAAATATTCGATTGCCACAAAATGAAAATGGCAATACGCTTCATGGTGGCCCTCAAGGTTTTCATAAGCAACTTTGGAAAGCCAGCGTTGAAACTAAGTGTAATCAGGCAAGTGTAGAGATGGCTTATAATGCCAAAGAAAGCATTGATGGATTTCCGGGAGATATGCTTGTTAAAGTGCGCTTTACCCTAGATAATAACAATCGCTTTACGATTATCTACACTGGTAAAAACGGTGGTCAAGCGACTCTCTTTAACCCAACAAATCATGTTTACTTCAATCTTGGTGAAAGACAGGATTTGAGCCGTCATACCTTTACACTAGCAGCTAACCACTATTTGGAAACACACGATAACCTTATTCCAACGGGTAATCTTATTGATGTGACTGATACAGCTTACGATTTTAGAAATGGTCAAAACTTAGGAGATGCTATTAATGCGACAGGTGGTTTTGATGATGCCTTTCTTGTGGCTCCATCACTTGACAAAGCTTGCGGCGAATTAAAGGATGAAGAAAGTGGTGATGCTGTTCGACTTTATTCAGACCGTAACGCCTGGGTAGCCTACAGTATGGTTGGTATTCCTGATGGGATTTACCCAGCGCGTGATAAAGGAAAAATGGCAAAAGAATTTGAAGCGATAGCACTCGAAGCCCAATTCTTACCAGATGCTATTAACCATAAGGGATTTGGGGATGTTGTCTTACATGCTAATGAAGAAAAAAGTTATGTCATTGCTTTTGAGTATCATAACGGAGATTAAAAATAGCACCCTTTTTGGGGTGCTGTTTTTGTTAAAGGTCAATCTTATTCAAAAAATCTTGGCGATCTTGTGCTGTGCTTTTATCGATATTTCCCATGTTTTGCCAAGTGATATGGTTAATGCCAAGTTGTTTCAAGGTAGCATTGATAAAGACTTTCTTAATAGCGTTACCACAGAAAAGTTTTAGATACCAAGTTGGTGATGTAGACGTGGTAAGAATAGTAGCTTTTTCAATATGTGTCAGGTGGCCAACGACTCCGGTTTTTCCGACTTCGTAGGCGAATTTCTTTTTCATGACTTTATCGATAAAACCTTTTATCATTGCTGGTGTATCATTCCACCAAATCGGAAAGATAAAAATGACATGATTCGCATTGGTGAGGAATTTTTGATATTGAACGACAAGGGGATCGGTGGTTCCCCCATCTTTGAATAACGCCAATTCTTCGGTCGTGTAGGCTGGGTTAAAATAATCTTTGTATAAGTCAATAAGGGTAAACTTTTGTTATTTTTGCATCAAATTCCCTTCGACATTTTCTAAAATAGCATGGTTGAAACTTTTGTCATAAGGATGTGAGTAAATAATGAGAGTGTCCATTGCTTAACCTCCATGAACAATTTTTCACCTACATTCTAGCATAAAGTAATTAAAAAAGAGAATAAAAGCTGTTTTTGTCAGTCTGACAAGTTATTTATTGGTGAAGTATGATTTGATTAGGAGAAATTATGATAAAATAAATTCATCCGAAACATTATTGTTTACATCTCCATTGGCACTGGGGACAGTGCCGTTTTTTGATGGTATAAGATGGTAGGATTGTTTTGGATGAGTGATACTATAATACATTTTTTGTTGGTTCTCTTTTTTGTGTTGTTTTGACTGACATGGTCAGAATTTACACTGTGACAATCTTTATATTAAAAGCTAATGTTGTTGAGAGAAGGAAATATGATACAATAGTATTAATCCTTTAAAACTTTTCTTTTTTTTCAATAACTATAAAAGCACGCTGTTTTTGGCGTGCTTTTTGATTGTGAGAATTTATTTGAGAAAAGAAAAAACCTTGCTGTTGCAAGGTTTCAGGGATGTGGGAAAATCCTCCCTATAGAAATTTGAAGTTAATTAAAGAAAATATCTAAAGTCTTATAAATGTTGTCATATCAAGGAGCTTATCGTTTTTTGTTTGTTATAAAAAATCAGACTAAATTAGATTTTATTGACCAAAAATTGACCAAATTTTGGTATTTTAAGTGTGAATATAGAATACAATTTATTAAAAAAATAATAGATTTTATTGTGTATTTATTGTATATTATATTTGAAAAAAGTATAAAATAGTAGTACAATATAAGTACAAATAGAGTACGGAGGTTTTAGTTATGTCAATGGTAACAGTACGTGTAGATGACAAACTAAAAAAAGAAGCTTCAAAGATATATAAAGATTTAGGGCTTGATATGGCAACAGCAGTTAGAATGTTTTTGATTCAAAGTGTGAGAACACGCAGTTTGCCTTTTGATGTCGTTTTAGATAAGCCAGCTATTTCTGATGAGGAGTTTCTCAAAATGATAGAAGAAAAAATACCATCTAAAAAGGTAGATTTTGATAATCCTGTTGATGTTCAAGAATTTTTCGGTGATGAGGATTTTTCAGAATATGAGGAGGTATTTAATGACTGATTTAAATATCTATTCTATAGTAGTTGCTAGAATAGAGTATGCTGATGGAACAGGTTCAAAAGTTCGTCCTGCTTTAGTGGTAAGTGTTGGAGATGAAGTTGTAAAAACTTTTAGAATAACAAGTCAGTATCAGTTTAAGTCAGACGTTATAAAAGCTAAATATTTTGAAATTATTGATTGGTATAAGGCGGGTCTTAGAAAGCCATCATGGATTGATACTGTAAGATTTTATGAGATTGATAGTGATAAGGTAAAAATAAAAATTATTGGTCACTTATCAGAACGTGATATTGATAGATTAAAAGTTTTTCTATCAGATAGGGATATATATTAAGCGAGGTGCTTTTATGAAAAAGAAGTTGTTAGCAACGTTGTTAGCGGTTATGTCGGTATTCTTGCTTGTTGCGTGTTCATCAAAAGATGATTTAAGTGGGGAATATTATTGGATTAATGAATATAGAAATGAATTAATGGTTACTATATCAGATAATGCTAGTGGTACAATTGATGTTGATGGTGTTACATATTCAATTACTAATGTTGATACAGATAAAAAACAGATAACAGTTAATGCTGGTTCGGATTACGTAGTACCTTATACATATGAAGATGGCATTTTAACATTAACTGAAGATTCATTGTATGGTTCTTCTTATGAAGCCTCATATTATAAAAAAGATTCAGAAGCTTGTAAGAAAGCTTTGAAGAAAAATGGTTATAAAGAGGTTGGAACATATGAATAAAAGACGACTAAAAATTTTAGTCGCCTTTTTTTGTTGATTCAATTTTAATATTTATTGCTGTTATAATGGACTTTCTTTAAAAAGTCTGATAAAACGGACATTCAAAGAAGTTTTAAGGTATGAATTAATTTTGCTTTTTGTTTTGCTTCTATATCCGTTAATTTATCTGTATTCCAAGCATACCAAAGTGTCTTACCTTTATCATAGTAAGACCAAATTTTGATATTATTTTGTTTCAAGAGTTTTTCTTGTATATCTTTATTGTTTAATTGGGTACAGTCTAATTGAGTAATAAAACCATTTTTTTGAATTAAGTTTATTGCTTGCAAGTATGAATCAATTTTTACGGATTGATAACTGTTAATGATAGTTGGTTTGTAGTCGTTAAAGATAGCAATGAGATTAGAACTATTATTTTTGAATCGATAATCTTTAGTGTATTTTTCAGCAATATTACGTGGAAGTTTCGTTTGATATTGTAAAAAATTAATTAATCTATATTTGAAAGCTTCTTGTGAGATTTGAAGTTCTTGACAGATAGTAGGAAAACTTTTATTTTGATTAACAATTTTATGGAATAAAACAATGTCAGGGATAAGGACAAAAGATGAAAAGAAGTCAGCTTCAATTTCATCTTTCTTATTGCTATTGTTTATTTCTGTAAATGTAGTTCCTTCATGTTCTAAAACAAGATGACCGATTTCGTGGCATTTAGTGAAATTTTGACGAGTTGGAATAGAATTTTTATCATAAGATATAGAGATTCCATACTCATCGATCATAGTAATTCCCAATATTAAACTATCTAATGTGTAGTGTTCTAGTATTTTAATTTTATACTTCTTTACAATAAAGTCAAAATAGGTTTGAAAAATATAATCATTTGCTGAAATTTGATTCATTTTCATGAAATGGTAAATTTCAGTATGTGCTTTTTTTGAAATTTGTTGATAAATTTTTTGGTAGTCCATTTTCATAAATCATCTTCAAATGCCTTTCGACGTTTCTTAATAAACTCATTAAGGTCTTTTTTTAGTTGTTCTTCTTGTTCAGGTGTTAAGTTTAAATCTTTAACTGTAGTCCTAAAAAGAACATTAGCAGTTGATTCTATAGAATTATTTTCGTTTCTTTCTTTTATGTCTGTTTTTCCTAATAAATAGTCGGTTGATACGTTAAAGAAATCAGCAAATTTTTCTAGTGTCTCTCCATTAGGTTTACGACCACCGTTTTCAGTTCTTGCATATTGTGGTTGTGACATTTGCAATTTTTTTGCAACTTCTTTTTGTGTTAAACCTGCTTCTTTGCGCAGGGCTTTTAAGCGTTCAGGGAACATAAATTTAGCCTTTCAAAAAAATATAAAAAAGTTTGAGAAAAGGGGTTGACAAAATATCCAGCTGGGTATATACTATGATTATAGCCAGTAGGTTATTGGTTTTCTATTAAATTCTGTTGTTCAGAGAGATAAAGGTGCTTTTAAAAAAAAGTAAAATGAAAAAGTATCTCGTGAACGAAAGATGTTTAGGTATAGAAAACTTAATTGAATAAAAAATACGTCAGATTCTCACTGACAATCAGTTAAATCCAACGTACAATAAAAAATTCGACACCTTTATTGTATGCATTTTAATTGATTTTGTCAAGACTTTTGCGAATCGGTATGATGTTTAGTTTACTACATAATGTCATATTGTTTTGTGGAAAATTGATAAGTCTGACAATGTATTAAGGTTTGGGCGGAGCGAAAGCTCAAGGTAGGAAAGATTCAGAAATGGGTTGGAACTGCTTTTGGTTTCCTTGATGTGTACAAAAACCACGAACTGTTTCATGTCAAAAGCATGAAGAGACCCGCGAGGGTGGACGGTATGTTCTTTCTTTTAAAAAAGAAAGGGCTATGGGATAAGGTGTTTTAATAGTGCCTTTTTAGCACTAGCAAGGGGAGTATTTTGAGTAATACGGAACTTGGTGACTTATCCCAAAAGAAAACGCAATGTAGTGTTGCTGTTTACTTTAGTAAATGGCATTTGGCGAAGATATGAGCCCATGATTGCTTTAACCATTGTGTTTTCTTTGATTTTAAGTAGGTGTTTTCACTGTACTTAAAATCAGTATTGAAGTTAAAGTTGTTTTTAGTGTACTTTTTTCCAATTTTAAAAGTAGTATCAGTTAATGTTAAGTTTGTCATATTAGTTGAAGTTGGTTTAATAAGTACTTAAAATATTAAAGTGGCTTAGCAATAAGTCACTTTTTTGTTTTGAAAAGCCTACTAAGAATCTTAGTAGGTTTCTTAAAGCATATTAGTTTGTGTTTTGAATTTTGCAATAGGTGAGGTGATGTTTATTTGAAAGAAGATGTAAATAATAAGTTAGTATATGATACTGATAAGCTTGATTACTATCTTAAGCATAAAATATTAGATGCTTTTTTAGAGTTACTTTATGAGCATAATAGTGGTATTTATAGTTTAGCTGATAAACCAATGAATCTTGATTTGTTTATTATAAGTTTAATTCCTGATGATGTAGTAGAACAGTATGAAAGAATTAGAGGAAGCTATGAATCAGAATTAAAACAATTGATTAAAAGAGTAGAAGAATTACCTGCTAATCCACTTACAGTTGATGAAGATAATATTCAAGGAAATAGTGTCAATCCTCATGTTTTTGTAACGGGTAAAGTTGGTGAGGGGAAAGGCTTTAGGAACGTATGAAAACAGTAAAGTCTAATGTTGTATGTTATAATAGTACTAGAAAGAGAGGTATGTAGTTATGGTTTATACAATAGAACAGATACAAGAAAAGATTAATCCATTAGCAGAGAAGTATAACCTATCTGCTGTCTATCTTTTTGGTTCATATGCAAGAGGTGAAGCTGATGAGAATAGTGATATTGATTTAGTTATTGTTTCAAAAGGTTCAGGAGCTTTAGGTTTTGCATTTTATAAACTTTATGATGAATTAGAGGCTGTTTTTGATGATGTAGAAGTTGATTTAATGACTATGGAAGGACTTTCAACAAATTCTACATATATTGGTAAAGAAGTTTATAAGAATTTTGAAAAGGATAAGGTATTATTATATGAGAAGAGAGCAGTTGGAACTGGATTATTCTTATCTTAGGCAGATGTTAAGCTTTGCAGAAGAAATTGAAAATACTTTAGATAAAGTAAAACATTATGGTATTGATTTATATGATGAAATGGTTGTTGCTTCGTTAGCAATGCATATTGGGCAAATTGGTGAGCAATTAGATTCTCGTAAGTTATCTAGTGAGCTTCAAGAAAGATATGCTGATTTATTGCCTTGGTCTGAGATAAAAAGATTTAGGGATAAAGCATATCATCACTATGGTGGAACAGATTCATATGAGATTGTTCAAATTGCTTTAAAAGATATTCCAGTTTTGATTGAAAATTTACAAATCATTATTAGGAATGTTGAACGAGAGTTGGATAAAGATTATTAGTTATATGTAGGTCATGAAGAAAATTCATGGCTTTTTCTTTTGCAAAAAAATAAGGAGAATTAAGTAGAGGTGATTTGAAGTGATATTTTTATTTGGTTTAGCAACGTTTGCAACGTGGGCGATTGTTTATGGTGGAGATACACGTCATAAATAACAATGAAAGAGGTAAGTTTTATGGTTAATACAAAAAATGATTATTATAAAAAAGAATATGAAAGAATTGTCAATCGGTTTATTTGGAACATATCAATTTATGGTTCAATGTCTGATTGTTATGACGCTTGTTATCAAGAAGCGGTTGATGAAATTGAAAAACTTTATCAAAAAGCATATGGTAGTGAAGATATAACATCAGGTTTACGCAGTTGGGCTTTAAATACTATCAAACGCTATTATTTAATGAATAAAAAGAAAGTTAGTGAGTGGGTGAGTTAAAATTCGTTGTGTGAAAGTAATTAAGAAATGGCGTTTTGATGATATGTGTGAGCCGATTTGTTCGTTCTGGGGGATAGAAATTATTAATAAAAAAACGGGTGAAGTTTTTCGTCCAACTTATCCATTTTCTGATAATAAAAGTTCAGTAGCAATTCAAGAATTTGTTGAATTGTATGAGAAAGAGTTGCTAGATTTTTATATAAATGGTTGGAATTATTCTTTTGGAACGTTTGTTTATGAAGATAGAGAAAATGATACGAAAGATAAGTTTCGTGATTCTTGGTTTAAAAAAGGGGTGGTGTTTTATTGAATGGTTTTAAGAAAATAGTAAATCGAAAGAAATTTATTTTGGTTTCGTTAATTGCTTTAGGTTTATTAGTTCCGTTAAAGATTGGTTATGATTATTATTCAAGTGATTATCATAGCGATTTAACGGCTAAAGTATATAATGATACAGTTAATGAAGATGTCAACATTGTTTTTTATAAAAAGGGTTGTCCTTACTGTGAAGCTGGAATGAGTAAGATTAAGAGTGAAGCTAAACAAAGTGATGTGACAACGTTTTATGTTGAAGTTAATTCAACGGACGGACAAGCGTTAACAAGTCGTTTTGATGTGGTCAAAGCACCGACTATCGTTACGATTCGTAATGGAGCAATTACTTTAGATTATTATGCTTATGATAAAAATGGTGAGATTACTGTTAATGATAAGTATATCGAGGAGGTGTTTGCGGATTAGTTGAAAGGAGAAAGTAAGTGTTAAATAGTGTGTTTGAACAATGGTTAGTTAAGCATAAGTTGCTATATCAATTAAGAAATAAAGCACAGTCTAATTCGATTCGTGTTTATTTCTTGAAAAAGTCAGGTGAGGTTGTTTTTGTAAAAACTTATAAACGATATGATGAAGCTTATATTGTAAAAGTTTCTTCTTTAGATTATGCAACATTACGCCGTTATATTGCTGATGGTAGCTTTATTATTTTCAAAGGTAAGTCAACAACTTCACTTGTTGATTTTTTATTAAAGTCAAAAGGTCGAAAGTGGCTACATATTGAACGTCAGATTTTAGATTAAATTGAAAGCGAGATGATGTAGTGAAGTTTGCAAGAGCACCAGCTAGTTATTTAGTGTTGTTGAGTTAAAGATAGTTTTTGCTATCTTTTTTTGTTTTATAAAAAAAGTTAAATAGGAGTTTTAAATTAATGAAAAATAATAATGTTGTAGGTCATGGATTTTTCCGTAAATCAAAAGCATACGGTCTAGTATGTGGTATTGCATTAGGATTAGCTTTTCTAGGTGGTAAAGTTAACGCAGATGAGGTTGTTGTGCCTGACGGAACAGATGTTCCAGTAGTTGCTGAAGCTAGTCAAACGATTGTTGAGCCAGCAAGTGATGAGCTAAATACAGCGATTAGCGACGCAGAAAATGCAGGCGTCACAGTTTCGCAAACCACGTCAGAAACAGTTGTTAATCAGGAAGAAGCGCAAGCCGATTATGCCACACAAGCAGAAAGCTTGGAAGCAGTCACAGCGCAACAAGAACAGATTAATACTGAAAATGCGCAAATTACAGCTGATAATCAAGCCCTAAACGAAGCTTACGAAAGTGCTAAAGCACAGGCAGAAAGCACGAATCAAGCTGTTTCAGAAGCTCAATCAACTTATGGGGCAACAGTAACTGAAACAACAGTTGATTATGGTGATGGCACGTTAACTACTGATTATCAAGCAGGTCAAGCTCAAGCGGAAAGTATTGCTGAAGCTAATGAGCAAGCTGTTAGTGATTACTTAACTGAAAAAGCAGCCGTTGATGCTTATAATGCGCAAGTGAAAGCTCGTGAAGATGCTTTAAAGAGTAATAACATTGCTTCAGATGAAGCCAATTATCTTTATGTCACAGGTGAGTTTGATACTAATGCGACAGGTCTTGCTTACTATCAAAACATTAAAGTAGTGACACTTGACCCTAACGCTAAAACAGCTCAAAGTCTTGGCTGGCAAGATAACACAACGATTTCTAATGTGAATGGCGTAACAGTTACAAGTCATGATACTGCAAATGACCCAGCGATTTATGGCACGACGTCAGATTTTCTTTATAAAGTTACAGAAGCGACTGTTGGCGATACCTTTAAATTAAATAATATTGGTAAAGCAACTGATGGTACTAATATTAATGCGATTGTGACGATTACTAAAGCTAGTGCTTTAACTGATAAAGAAGATTCATGGTTTGTTATCGGGAAAACTGCTGACAATGGTATCGCTGTCGATTATTGGAACTACGATAACTTGGGATTATCTTTCCAATTTGTAGGTGATAGTGGTAATGCTGTTAAATTGGTGGTTGCTTCTGTGGTTGGTGATGTGGATAATGACCAAACGTCTAAAATTGAGTTTGAGGGCAATACGCTTAATTATGTTAATCCAGATGGTTCAGGTTTGATTGCCAATGCCGATAACTCTTTAACAGGTCTTGGTTTTGCCGTAGATGGCTACCAACAAGCACCACAGGGGACATATCTTATGGTTGGGTCTTCAACAACGGTTAACTACACTCATACGTCAGATGATAATGTTGTTGATGGTAATGGTAATATTGTCAATTATATTGAATTTGATTTGTTTGGCACTACCTCAATGGTTGAAACAGAAGAATTCAAATATCTTCCAGACCCAACCTTGACATTGACAAGTGTTAGCCTACCAAGCTCACCAGTGGGAACACCACTCAAAGATAATCTAACAGCGACTTATCACCTAAACGAATATGATGTGGCTCTAACGACGGTTAAAGATGTCTTAAATGACCAAGGTATTTCAATTGATGGTGGCGAGCTTCAAATCGGTGAAACAGGTCACTACACGTTAGAGGGTGCTAAAGTTCTCGCCAATGGCAAAGATACACTTGTTAAATATGACTTTGAAGATTACCTTGACGTCAAGCACGATCAGTATCAAGGTTACAGTATCTATGCGTTTGTACCAATTACGCTCAAAGATGGAACAGTTATTCAATCTGGTGAAGATTTGAAAGCTTATGCACAAGCTGTTTACGACGACGTCACAGGTCACTTCTATGTGTCATTAAATTCAGACTTTTTAGCTCAAGTCGCTAAAGACTCTGACTTCCAAGCTAAGATTGATATTGAATTCGTTCGTATCGCAGCAGGTGATGTTTATAATGATTTCACGAACCATCTTGCTTTTGAAGATGAAGATGGTAATGTGACAGAAGTTCCTGTACCATCAAATGAAGTGGTTACCCATACGGTAGAACCACCAGTTGAAGAAGTGCCAGAAGAACCACAAGCACCAACTGATGTGCAAACGCCAGAAGTGGCAGAAGATGTGCCAGTTGTTAGTCAATCAGTTTTACCTGAAACAGGAGATAATGTTGCTTTAAGCTTAGCTACAGTTCTATTTGGTATCTTGATGACAATGGTTGGATTCTTAGGTATTCGCAAACGTAAAGAAGATTAATGATGTGACCTGAACAAGTCCTTAAACTGTTCTAGTGTGATAGTTTTAAGCAAATTTTGATAAGACACAGCTTAAAACTCATATAGTTTTCTTTTGTGACCTTGGCATGTCTTAAAACTGCCTTTTTATTGTGTAAAAAATAAAGTGAGGAAAATTTAAATGGAAATTATTGATAACTTGAAATTGAAAAAAGATTTTGTTGGTAAGTTCTTTTACGAACAATTAGGTCAAGCGCCACGTCGTGTTAATGAGGAAGCTGGAAATTATCAACGTCATATTGTAAATAATGAAAAACATGGTGTCTTTCATATTATTACACCTGCTCTTTCTCAAACGTTTCAATTTGATGATGAGCTTGAAATTGATGGTGATTGTTTCTTCTTAGAAGATACAGCTTGGAATGGTCAAGATGTACCACCAGCTATGAATGTATTGGCAAAAGGTTTTAAACGTGTAGGAGGTAACAAATAATGGCAAAAGTTGGTTTGAATTTTGGTGAAAAATTACAGGTTGCAGATAAAGAATATCGTATTTTAAATGATGGATTGGTTCAACCTAAGGAAATTTTGGGTGATTTGAAATTAATTGCAGTTGTTGAAGAGGATTTGATTTATACAGATGATACGTCTCAACCACGACGTCCAGATGGAACATATCCACAAATTCCCACGGGTGAAACACGTGGTTTGGTGCTTTCAGTATCATCTTCTGTTTTGAAAAAATCAGTTAATATTACGGTATCAGATATGACCGAAGCTCATTTTGCGGAGCTTGGCATTAAATATCGTGATGTTATTGAATTTGATGATTTGACTTTTGCTTATGTGTCAATTGGTAAACGTTCTGACCGTATTAAACTTTTAGCTTCTAATGTTAAAAAAGTGGGTCAAACACCTAATCAATCTCAACCAAAATCACAGGAGCAAGATAAAAAATAGGGGGTAATCTATGCGATTATTGCCTGAATATAGAGGGCGACGAATTCGTCCGTATATGCGAAAGCTAAATGTGACTTTAGCTTTTGTTTTTTCTTTTGTGTTGTTGTTACCATCAATTGCTTTTGGTTATGTTAATATTGACGTTTTAAAAGCAGTAGATGTTAAAACAATTGTGATTTTAGCTGTTTTAAGTGTTTTGGCAATTGTTTTAGGTATTTGGTTTTCATGGTTTTTTAGAGAACAAACGCCTTTTGGTAAGAAAGTTGACCGTTTAGGTATTTTATCAAAATATTTTTTTGAACATGGTTTTTATTATGAGAAAAAGCGGTCAGGTCAAAATGCAAAGTCTAAAATTAGGTATCCAAAAATTTATGTAAAACAAAGAAAATATGATTTAGATATTTCTTTTGAGATGGCTGGAAACAAGTTTCAAGATAAGTTTTCAAAAATGGGTGGTGAGCTTGAAAAAACGTTGTTTATGGATTTTATGGAAACAGTAGATGATGTTAAATATAAGACTTACACTTTGGCTTATCAAGCTTTTCTTAATCGTATTAATGTTACAGATGTAACGTACGAAAAAGGAAAAGGCTTGTTGCTGATGAAAAATTTTTATTGGGATTTTGATTCAGACCCACATTTGCTTATTGCAGGTGGTACTGGTGGAGGTAAAACGGTCCTTTTACAAACATTAGTTTTAGCTTTAGCTAAAATTGGTGTGGTTGATATTTGTGACCCTAAGCAGGCTGATTTTGTAGCGATAGCTGATATGCCAGCTTTTAAAGGTCGTGTTGCTTTTGATGTTGAAGATATTATACAACGTTTTGAGAAAGCAGAAGTAATCATGATGGCACGTTATAAATTTATGAATGATGAACGTGTTCGATTGAAACATAAGAGTTTAAAAAAATATTATGAATATGGCTTAGAGCCGTATTTTATTAGTTGTGATGAGCTTAACGCTTTAATGGCAATGTTAGATTATAAACAACGTGAACGATTAGATAAATCACTTGGAAACATTTTGTTTTTAGGTCGTCAAGCGGGTGTTTTTGATATTTCTGCTATGCAAAAACCAAGTCGTGAAGATTTGGGTTCTAAATTGCAAGCAAATATTAATATGCGTTTGAATGTTGGGCGTCTTGATGACGGAGGCTATGACATTATGTATGGTGGAGTTAATCGTAACAAAGATTTTAAATATCTTAAATATATTTCTGGTCGTCGTGTTTATGGTCGTGGATATGGTGCTATTATGGGTGATGTGGCTCGTGAGTTCTTCTCACCTAATATGCCTAGAGGATTTGAGTTTTATGATGAGTTTATTAAATTAGAGCGTCATGAAAATCGTTTTGACCCTGACGAAAATCCAGAAATTTCTGTTGATATTGTTAACGATAAAGAACTTTTGGCGGTTGCCACGGAAGCGACTAATCAGGCTAATCAGATGTCGGTTAATAAGAATCAAACAGAAGATGTTAAGTATAACTTGAAAGAGGTAGCTGATAATATCGGCGTTTCTCGTCCACAAGTCTTTAAGGTTGTGAAAATGATTGAAGATGATGGTTATACAACTTTTGAGCATGATGATACTGATAAACAGGTATTAACTAGTTCAGAAGTGGCTTTAGTGAAAGAACTCTTTGATTTTAAAGCAACAAATGATTTAACTTGGTCTAATGCTGTGGAGCAGTATTTTACCAAAGAAAGTGAAGATTAGGGTAGGTTTACCCTTTTCTTTTTTCAAGAAGCGATAGCTTGATAGCCGATAGCATGGGCGAATGCCCATGCGGTTATCGGCGGTTATCAAGCGGTTATCGCTTCTTGGAAAAAGAAATTAACCCCCGTATTCTAATAGGGGGGTAGAGATTTGAAAAATCGGCAACTTGCAACGCCCAAACACTATATGTACCAAGGGTTTGCGAGATTTGTAAGGTGGTTGACAAACGGGCAAAATTTGGTTGACAAAAAATACGAAAGGAAAAAAGCAGTGGATGTCATTTATTTAAAGGAGTTACGCAAAAAAATGCGCTTAAATCAAACGAATTTTGCAAAATCGGTCGGTGTTTCTCGTCAAGTGATTTCTCAATATGAACTTGGCAAAAAGCCATTTAGCCTTGAAACGTATCGAAAATTTAAACAATCTTTTGGTTTTAGCGATTGTGAGAGCAGTCGTTTACGGTTTATGATTGACTACTTGCGAATTACGTTTATGAATGTTCGTGATTTAGAGTATTTTACAAAAAACTTTTTGTTAATCCCGTTTAAAGAGTTTCACTCTTATGAAACAAAACTCATGATGTACAATCACTTGTGGAAACGAGGTGACATTTGGATATTTGATTATCATGATAAGTTTGAGACTGGTAATTATCAAATCACGATTCAATTATCAGGGAGTGGCTGTCGGCAATTGGAAGTTATGCTTGAATATTATGATTGGACGTGGCAGGATTTATTAGCTAATATGCGCTTAGCTTATGGTAAGGATATGAAAGTTACCCGTTTGGATATTGCTATTGATGAACTTTATCAAGGCGCTGGTCAAGAAAAAGAACAGTTTCAATTACAGGATATGATTAGTAAGTATTATAAGCAAGAGCTGTCTTTTGAAAAGATGAAAAAATTTAACTTTATCGGTGGAGGTTCTTTGATTTGCACACAAGAAAAGTATGAGGAAGAACGTCAAGGGATTTCACTTTATTTTGGGTCTCGTCAATCAGAGATGTATTTTAACTTTTACGAGAAACGTTATGAGTTAGCTAAGGAAGAACGGATTAGTGTTGAAGAAGCGTTAGAAATATTTGATGTTTGGAATCGTTATGAAATTCGTTTAGCCCATAAGAAAGCAGATAGTGTTGTGGATGAATATATCAATGGTGTTGACCTAGCGGAGATTGGGCGTGGCTTGATTAATAGTCGGGTGACGGTCTATGATGGAACGAATGCATTTGGTGCTTATCTGGCTGACAGTAAGTGGCAACGCTTATTTGGTGGAACAGAACCGTTAACCTTAAGTACGAATCCTGAACCTTATGATATTCGAAAAACGATTAATTGGTTACGGTATCAGGTGTCTAATAGCTTAGCTATGGTTAAAGCTTTTGATAAAATTGTCGGTGAAGATAATTTAAACTATATTTTAAATTCTGGTGAAGTTACAGAAGAAGCTGAAAAAATCTTATTGGCGATTCAAACGGATGTTGAATTAAGAAAAGGAGATTATGTTAATTATGATGAGGTTGTTTAAGTCGGATGAGGTATCTAACTTTCTTAATACTCGTGAACCGTCAAAAGCATTGATTGAGGCAATTATCAATATGATACCTGATAGGGAATTTTATTATCCTGAAATTGAAGCTGAACAATTGTCGGCTTATCGTGAAGATATTAATGAACTGATTGTAACAGCAAGAAGTCTTAAAAGTGCCTGTTCAGGAATGAATGCAAATCATTTACAAAAAGAATATCATGCTGAGCTTAAACAGTTAGTGATTCGAAAGAGAAAGCTTTTAATTTTCGGTATTCTGATGCAAAGTGATAGCAGCAGACGGGATATCTTATGTAGAATAATTAAGAGTTATCGCTTACAAAAACGTGTTTTAGCATTGAAAGAGGTGTTTAGAGAATGAAGCAACATAATTTAAAATGTTATCCACTTTATTTTGAAGCGGTAGATAGTGGAGTAAAGACGTTTGAATATCGGTATCAACACAAGAACAGAATCATTCTTATGTTGAAGTAAGTGGTGTAGCTGATTTGGCTTCGTGGTTTTCAACAGTATATGATTATAGTTATTATTTAACAGTTTTACAAGAGTTGAAAGAAAATGGAGTTGCTAAATTGTAAGAAAAGGAAAATGTTAATGAGCATTTTATTTAAAGTGAAACGGATACGCTTGCCATCAACCTATTTTTGTAGGTTGTTTTTTGTTGCTGTAAAATGGGAGGGAATTAAAATGGCAGAGATGAATCAAAATGATAAAAAATTATTAGCTGTTGCTAATCAAGTGTCGGAATTGTTGTTAGCTTATAAGTATGATGAAGCATGGGAAGCGGTAGGCGAGTTGAATGCTCTTTTGAAAAAAGAAGATTATTCATTACCTGAAGAAGTTCTTGAGACTATGCGTAAGAATGTTAAATCTTATTATTATCAAGAAACACAGGTTATCCGTCAAGCACACCGTGTAATGTCAGCAATTGGTCATAGCTTAGCTGAAGTTTCAAATTAAGAGTAAGGCGGTTAGTTAGTCTAATCGCCTTTTTGTTTTGGAGGAAATATTATGGATATTACAATTCGTTTGAGAAATACGTTAAACGGTCAAGAAAAAGAAGTAGCACTTCCAACTAGCTTAGAAAGTATTAAAGCATGCTTTGGATTAGATGAAACAGATGATTACGATAATTTAGTGATTGTTGAGTCTAGTGTTTCATTTATTGATGAGAAAGATTTACTTTCTGATGTCATTGAATTTGCGGAACTTGTTGAAGATGTTGATGAACACTTAGTTTATGCGTGTCATGAGTTCTTTGGTTATGACGTTAAAGAATTTTTGTTTTATGTCGATAGTTTTGATGATATGTATTTGATTCCTGATATTGACAATAATAGGGAACTTGGTCAGTATTTTGCTGATGAAATTGGTATTCAAAATTTGTCTCGTGAGCAATTGGAAATGTACTTTGATTACGAAGCTTATGGACGAGATATTAATATTGAGAGTGCTGGTGGCTTTGTAAAAGATGGTTTTTTAGATGTTCGTTGAGGTATAACTATGATTAGAGCATTAATTAGAAATCCGAATACGGGACAGCGTCGTTGGTTCGCTTTTCCATTGTATTTTGGAAAACTAGTTGAAATTGGTTTTTCTGGTGATTTTAATGACATTGTTGAAGTCGTTGAGGTTGATGGAACGAATCGATTTGGAACAGGTTATTATACTGTTGAAGAATTGGAAGCTTTAAATCAAATAGCGGAGGGGTATTATTGATGGAGGAAATTCGTGAAAAATTAAATCATCAAGCTTCTAGACAAGAAGTGGAAAAGGTTGGTGACATTGTTAAACAAAGACTTTTAGAGCGTATTCCTAATTATTATGCTAGTGGAGCTACTGGTTTGTTAAATCGTATTATTAACCGTTTGGGTGGTCATTTTGTTACAGCTTTTCGTTTAGGATACGCAGGATTTGCTGGTAATCAGTTTTATATCAGCTATGATTATTATGATTCTACATTTAAGCATGTCAAAGTAAAGTATAAAACAGTATCAGATGATTTGTTTTTAACTTCTCATGACATAGATACGATTGTTAATGGTCTAATGATTAAAGTTGAGGATTATCTGGAAGAATTTGGATAATATGCGGAGGTTTACAATGATAGCAAATATTCGTATTCGTGATTCAGGAAAAAGTAGATTTTTGTGTCAATTAGATTTAATGCGTTTCTCCGAAGAACAGGTACGAGAACGTATGTCTGAACGAGGTATCAGAGATGATACCTTTTTTGTTTGTGGTTTTGTTGATTGGAATGTTGATAGTGAGATGTCATTAACCTTGGCTTATGCGCTGAAAAAATGTGTGCAAGAGCTTTATGACGGTGATGAAACTATTGTTGTTCATTTGTTAAAACGACACGTACCAGTTACAGAGATTATTTCTCATTATTATCATTTAGTTTCCAAAGATGAAGTTCAAACAGTTACGTATCTTTTAAAACGAGATAATCTTTTGAAAGATATATTGACAGATTATATTGAGCGAGGTGTTTTATTGAATACTGAAAAAGGCTTCTATGTAGCAGAAAAATAGGGAAAGGAGTAAGTTAAATTGAAATTAAAAGGGGGTGTTATCACCCAGATTAAAGCATTTTTAATGAAATTTTCAAAAAAAGAAAAGCAAGGCAAACAACCAAAGGTTAAGGAGCTATCCAAAAGGACTGCTAATATCATGACTTATGGTTTTTTGCTTTTCTTTGTGTTTATTGGTTTTATTGGTTTAGTGAGAGCAATCTCATTATCTAGTCAAGTAAATTCATTGAAAAATAAGGTGGCTGATTTTGAAACAACCTTAACGGATAGTGCTAATCAGACCTCAACGTTAGATGTGTCACGTGTTCAATACTATATGACTAATTTCATTTATGCGTATATTAATTATGATAAAGAATCTGCGGAGGAGCGGGAACAGACCTTACAAGACTATTATGCTTTTGATTCTTCGACTTATACGGAAGAATTGAACGAGACACGAACGTTAAAATCACAACGTGTAATTAGTGTTGAGGAATATAAATCTTATGATTTGGCAATTGTAAAAGTTGGCTATGAAGTTAGTGGCAACAGTTATGTCATGAACTTAGCTGTTCCTTTTAAGATTAAAGATGGCTTGCTGACAATTGTTAGCCCACCTTACAGCTTGGCTGATGACCTCTATCAAGGTGATTCTAAATCGTTTGAGAAAAATGATTCATCTGATTTGGTGAAGTTATCATCTACTGAAACAGATTCAATCAAAGACTTTTTGGAAGTATTCTTTGATAAATACGCTTCAAGTGATGAGACGGATTTAAAATTGGTGATGAGAGAACCAGTCTTAATGGGTGGTTCGTATCAAGTGGATACGATTGATAATTCAACAGCTCTCTTTTATGAGGGTGCTGATGGTCAAAAGGTTGTGCAAGTGTCTGTCACGTTTACAGATAAAAATACAACTGATAAGCACACTGAAAATTTCACGTTGAATCTATCTCAATCAGATAATGGTTGGGTTGTTGAAAAGTTATATAACTATTTTAAAAATTAAGGAGTAATAATTTATGGATATTTCAAATCTACGTTCATTTATGTCAGGTGATGCAATTTACCTTTTGAGTGTGGTTGGTGCGTTCTTTATTATCAAATATTGGAAATCTGGTGAGATGATTAAAATCTTTACAACTCTTATCATTTATGCCATTATTGCAGTCATGCTCAAAGGTACTCAAATGCTTAACTTCCTTTCAGGTATTTTGGAATGGTTTGGTATTAATTCAGGGTTATAAAAAATGGAAGAAGAGCAATTGTTTGATTACAGTAGGGGTATTAATGCTCCCTACTGGATACAGGAAATTAAGTCACCTAAAGGGAAACGTATTTGGTATTTTTCAACGCCAATGCAAGTTTCCTTTTTTGTTGTTTTTTTCTTAGTTTTGATTGTGATGTTTCAACTTTTATCACCGTTGCTGTCGTGGTTAGCATTGCATACGCATTCAATTTCTAGTTTGCTTTATGCTGTCTTACCGTATAAAATCGCAAAAATTTATACGGAAACAGAACCAGAGGGTAAAAAAATGCATGTTTTCATTGCTGACTGGTTGAAATATTGGTTTGAGTTTAGATTAGATAAGCGAGCCATCTATCAAGGTGAGCGAGTTGATATGGAAAAAGAGTTTGTTTTTGAGAAAACTCTTTTGTAAAAAGGTAAGAGCCTTGACTGTTTAAAATCAAGGCTTTTTATTGTGTAAAAAATAAAGGGGGTAATTAAAAAATGGTAAAGCGTTTGGAATATCCGATAGCAAAGACTGATGGAAATATGGCTTTACGTAAGGACGGTGTTGTCACGGCTTTTTATCGAGTTCCGAACACACCAATTACAATTACAGATACGGATAAAAAGAAAAAACATAAGATAACAGTTTCACAGGTGATTAAGAAGCTAGCAAAATATAAATATTTTGAAGTTTCTTTGATTCCCAAGGACTATCTATTAGAAGAAAAAATGCGAGATTTTTCAGATGATTTAGCTGATGATTCAAAAGTATTAGGTGAACAAACACTTAATAGAACTGTTGAACTATTGACTAAAGAGATGGAAATTCCTTACGAGTACGAATGGATAGTCGGTATTAATATTGAAAAAACGATAGTTAAAAATAATTTAACTGAAGCTGTTACGAATCAATTGTCAGAAATAGCAGAAAATATTGCTGGTTTTTTAGGCTTTGAAGTTGAGACCTTAGAGAATTGGTATGAAGATTATCAAGAGATTGAGTCTATTATCTATCGCCTATTATCACCGTTAAAGGCAAAACGATTAACAAATGAAGAATTGTTCTACTATCAACGGTATCAGTTCTTAACTTATATTCCTCATTTGAAAGAAGATGTGATTGCGAATCGTACTTTGGAAAATGTGACAGATACTGTGATTACAGTTGTTGAGGAGGGAATTTTAAAATTATCTAGCATTTATGGCGTCTCTTACCTTTCTATTTTACCAATTGGGCGTTTTTCAACGGTCTTTAATGGTTTTCATTTGGGAGAGTTGCTTCAACGGTTGAGTTTTCCTGTTTGGTTGAAAATGAAAGCAGAGTTTATTGATAAGTCTGGTTTGAATAGTCAAATGGGGCGTTCAAATAATCGTTATCGTAACATTATGAATGAAGCGGCTAGTACGGATACGGTACAGCAAGATGATATTTTAATGGGTGCTTATTCATTGAAAGATTTAATGAAAAAAGTTGGTAACAAGGAAGAATTGATCCGTTTTGGAGCGTATGTGACGGTGGCTGGTTCAAATATTAAACAGTTGAAACAACGTCGTCAATCGTTACTTTCTTACTTCCAAGATATGAGTGTTAGTTTGCATGAGGCAGGTCATGATACACCTTACCTTTTCCAAAGTTTACTTTACGGTCAAGATTTGCAAGTGACTACTCGTAAGTGGAATCATTTAGTCACTTGTAAAGGCTTTGCGGAGTTAATGTTGTTTACAAATACACGTTCAGGCAATCGAATTGGCTGGTATATTGGACGAGTAGATAACCGCTTGACGGCTTGGGATAATATCGGTGAAGCGGTTCAAGGTTCTAAAAACTTAGTTCTCTTTAATGCGACCGTCGCAAATAAAGAGGATATTGCTGGTAAAGTAACGAAAAACCCACACTTGATTATCACAGGTGCAACAGGTAATGGGAAGTCCTATCTTGCTCAATTACTTTTCTTGTTGACAAGCCAACAAAATGTGAGAATTTTGTACATTGACCCAAAACGTGAACTCCGTGAGCATTATCAAAAGGTGATTAGCCAACCTGATTTTGCAAGACGTTTCCCAGAACGTAAAAAACAAATTGAGAATATCAATTTTGTGACCCTTGACGCTACTCTTGAATCGAATCATGGGGTACTTGACCCAATTGTGATTTTGGAAAAAGAAAATGCGCAAGCAACAGCTAAAAATATGTTGCTTTACTTGTTACGTCAAGCGACACAGGTTGAACTCACTCAAACAACGTCGTTGACAAATGCGATTACAACGGTTTTAGAACGACGTGAAGCTGGTGAAACAGTTGGCTTTAATCATGTGATTGAGCTACTTTGTCAAGACGAGGATAAAAAGGTTGTTGAAGTTGGTGAGTATTTTAAAGCCATTATTCGTAATTCAATCTTAGAGTTAGCCTTTTCAGACGGCAATGTTAAAGGGCTTTCTTATGATGAACGGGTAACTGTTTTAGAGATTGCGGATTTGTCATTGCCAAAAGATGGTGTGGAAGATATTTCAGACCATGAAGCAAATTCAATTTGCTTGATGTTTGCACTAGGTGCGTTTTGTAAACATTTTGGTGAACGTAATGATGATGAAACACTTGAAATCTTTGACGAAGCATGGATTTTAATGCAGTCATCAGAGGGAAAAGCGGTTATCAAGTCTATGCGTCGTGTTGGACGGTCTAAATATAACACGCTTTGCTTGGTTACTCAATCGGTTCATGACGCTGAAAACGAAGAAGATTCTACTGGTTTTGGAACAATCTTTGCCTTTTACGAAAAATCGGAACGAAAAGATATTCTGAAACATGTAGGCTTAGAAGTGACTGAAAAAAATCTAGAATGGCTGGATAATATGATTTCAGGACAATGTCTTTATTATGATGTTTATGGCAATTTGAACATGATTTCAGTCCATAATCTTTTTGAAGATATTGACCCATTCTTAAAACCAATGAAACAAACAACGTCAAGTGTACTAGAAAATAAATACGCTAGCTAGTTAGGAGGTGCAAATGAGTTCTGAAGATACAACAAGTATTTTAGTTAATCTCTATAATAAAGTATCTGGTGTTTCGATTTTTGACTTAAAAGCCTATATAGAACCGACTGCTAGTCTTAATATTAGTGCCGTCTGGAAGATTTTAACAGAAATATTTGTCAATGGTCCATTTATGATTTTAGATTTGATTGTTGGCTTTATTTCGTTAATTCTTCGCTTTTTTGAAAGTTTTGATTTATATGATGTTTATAAAAATACCGTTTATGACACGTCTAAAAATTTATGGAATGGTTTAGTAGGTTCAGGGAATTATAACAATTCTCTATTGTATCTTGTGATAGCTGTAACGGCTTTTAGTATTTTTATTGGTTACACTTTTTCAAAAGGTGATGTTGGACGTCGATTATTGCATTTATTTGTGGTGATTATGCTTGGCTTAGGGTATTTTGGCACTATGCAAAATACATCTGGTGGTATTTATGTCTTAGATACAATTCACAATGTGGCAACCTCTGCTAGCACGACGATTTCTAACATGAGTATTGTCAATCCTGAAAATGATGATAACACAATCAGTTTAGAAACATCTGTTGCGGATAATTATATTGCGAGAACGGCTTATGCAGCCTATATCTATGTCAATACAGGTCGTCTTGATGGTAAATATATGAACAATCAAACAGGTGCAACAGAAGATTTTGATGATTCAAAGGTTCTCGGCTCTGTGGTAGATGGTAAATTTCAAAAAGCAGATATTAGTGAAAGAACATCTAATGATGGATATTTGAATAAAATAGGACATGGTGGTGATAAAGGAACAGAAAAAAATCGTTGGCTTTCAGCTGTTGGTGATTACCTTGTTATTAAACTTATTTATGTGGTTTTAAAAATTGTTGAAGCGATTATTTTAGGATTACCGCTAATCTTAATTCAACTAATGTCTTTTGTAGCACAGTTATTAGTGATTTTCTTGATGATTGCTTTTCCATTAGCTTTAATTGTGTCACTAGCACCTCGTATGCAAGATGTGATTTTTAACACTATTAAATTAATGTTAGGGGCTAGTTTCTTTCCTGTATTGACTGGTTTCTTGACGTTGATGGTCTTTTACATTGAGGCGATTATCAATGTTTTTGTGTCAGATGGTTTTAATAGTTTGTCTGAACAAGATTTAGTTAGCTTTAGTGATTTTCAACCTGTTTTTGAACTAGTGATTTCAACAGTTGTACAAGCGATAGTTTTTGTGGCGATTTGGAAGAATAAAGAAAAGGTTTTAACCTTTATTTTAGGTCACAATCAAGCAAATAGCGTTGCCAGACTTGCGGACGGTGTTGTCAATACACCTAGTCAATTTCGTGAGTCAGGTCAAAATATGTATGACAGAGCGAGTGACTATGCGACTGCAGGGGCATTTATTGTTGGTGGTGGTGCAGGCTTAGCCTTAACAGCTAAAGATGGTTTGGAAAAAGCTTTTTCAAAATTTAAACCAGATTATGGTGAGATAACACCTGATTCAGCTGATAATTCTGATTATGATGACCAATTTGAGGATATGAATAATCCGTCATATAGTGAAGATGATTCTACTGTTGAAGATGTTGACTTTACAGAAGTTGACCCTGACATGGCAGATGTTCCACTATATGATGAGAGTGAACCAAGTATTGAAGATGACAGCGTTGATTATGATGGTGTTTATCAAGAAAGCTTACCTGATGATTCTCTTGATGATAATGAAAATGTTTCTATTGAAGATTTTGAACAAGATTTGTCAAGTGAAGAAGCCATTGACTATTATCAACAAGCAGATAATGCTCAAAGTGATAAAGCTATTGAAGATTATTCAACGGATAACTTTTCAAAAGATTCAGCGATTGAAGAGGTAGAAGTTCCTCAAACAGAATCCCCTTTAACAACGTCTGATGAGTTACCGAATGATTATCGAACGTATCGTAAACAAGCTAAGGTTGATAAATTGGAAGATGAATTATCCCACTATCAATCTAGTGATGATTTGGGACAGTTAGAAACAGGTCAATCAGCTTTTAAACGTGGATTAGCTAAAACAACGACTAAAAATAGACAATATCGTATGAATAAAAAACGAATGTCTGATATTGAACAACGATTAGCAGAATTGCGAGGTGAGTAAGATGAAAAAACGGCGCTTAGGCTGTCTCTTTTCTATTTTATTATTGCCTTTTTTTATTACTATCGTTGTTATCATTGCTTTGTTTGCTGGTGCAGATGAAAGTTGTGATGTTTCTGGTTCAACGTCTGGGGCTACTGTTAGTACGGTGGTTTCGGATACTGATTGGACGCATGAGGGGTCAACGGCTTATAACAACGCAAAATTAGTCTTTGATTCTTGGATTTCAAAAGGGTTAAGCGGTGCTTCGGCTTCTGGAATCGTTGGCTGGGTTAACTCCGAGGGTGGGTTTGCCCTTGTTGACCGTGCCGAGGGGCATTACGGTACAGATGAGTTAACCAATGGATTATCCGCTGGTGTTATTCCAAGCGGTGGTTCTGGTTACTCTGTCGGCGGTGGTGGCATTTACCAATTCACACCATACACTAAATTTGCGGAAGCTGGCGATAGCAAATGGCTTGATGTGGACGCTCAAAATACCTTTGTGGCACAAGCGATTTTGTCTGGTGATTGGAATGCTTCAATGGATTTGACGGGTGGCAATCATTCGTTTCAACAGATGGCTCAAATGACTGATCCTAAACAGGCAACACTTGTTTGGCAGGCATATGAACGTGGAAATGTAGCTCATATCAATCAGTCACAAAAACAATCTGATGCTCAAAAAGCTTATGAAATGTTTGGTGGTGCTAGTCATCAATATGATGACGTAAAATTTAGTCAAGCTTTTGGTGTCAAATCTGATAAAACCAATTCGGATTCAAACTTTAAGGTATCAACGGTTAGCTTTGAAGGTTGTTCATCATCATCTGGTGGTGGGACTGGTTCTTGGTCTAAAGATGGTGGTAGTGTTTCTTATAGTGCTCATAATGCTTGGAAGAAAGATGACTTACCAGCTGATTTAAAACCTTATGCGCTTAATCCTGAAAGTGTTGGATTGAAATATCGAAGTAGTTCTGGCTGGAATGCGATTGCTTATTCAGGTGGTCAATGTACAGATTTGTCCGCAAGTCTCATGTATGCTTTGTGGGAGAAAAATGGTTCTCATGTCACTATGACTTTAGGCAATGGACAAGATGTTGCTAAAAATTGGGCTAATAAATTTTTAGATAAACCAACAACGTCACCAACAGCAGGTGCAGTTTTTAGTCAAACACCAGCTTCTGCAGGAAATGCAGTTGGGCATACAGGTGTTGTAAGTCATGTTTTTGAAAATGGCGATATTTTAGTCGTTGAACAAAATTACGCTGATTTGTCTGGTGAGAACGGCGGTTTTGGGAAATATACTTGGAATTACCGTTATGTCCCAACTTCTCAATATGCGTCAGGTTGGAGTTTTTATGACCCAAGCAATGCAGGTTATAGCATTGTTTCTAATGCGTCATCAGTTGAATAAAAAGAAAGGGAAGATATGAAGAAAAAGATAATTATGCTACTAATGATAGTGGTTGGTTTCCTATTGGTGTTTAGTAAGCCAATCAGTCATTATATTATTGGGCTTAGGTCTAATGACTATCAAGTAAGCAAGGTTTCAAAAGCAACGATTGCGAAAAATGAAAAAGCAGAAGCGACTTATGATTTTTCTAGCGTCAAGTCTGTTTCTATGAAAAGCTTATTAACGTCTGATGGAACAGATTTACCAGTTGTTGGTGGCATTGCCGTTCCTGACTTATCTATTAATCTTCCTATTTTTAAAGGCGTGATGAATGATAATTTGCTTTATGGTGCAGGAACAATGAAAGATAATCAAGTTATGGGCGGTGAGAACAATTACGCTTTGGCTAGTCATCATGTTTTTGGTTTAACTGGTTCGTCTCAAATGCTCTTTTCACCGTTAGAAAAGGCAAAAGTTGGTATGACAATCTATTTAACGGATAAGTCAATGATTTATACTTATAAAATTACGGAAATTGTATCCGTTAGTCCTGAACAAACAGAGGTTTTAGATGATGTTGCTGGAAAACCAACGCTAACGTTGGTAACTTGTGAAGATGAGAAATCAACGAAACGTCTTATCGTTAAAGCAAGTTTAACTGATTCGAGAGCTTATCAAAAGGCAACAAAAGCACAACTGAAAGCTTTTAGCTATTCATACAATCAAATTCAATAGGGGGTAAAAATGAAGAAAAAGGTAGTTATCGGCTTACTAGTGTTACTAGTAGGCTTGATTATTTTATCTGTTCGTTCGTGCCACAGAAATGAACAGCCACGGTCACCGTCAGAAAGTACGGATACGGTTACGCAACAGTCAACTAAGAAAAGTTCATCTACAAGTGAATCAGAAGTACTTTCAGCACAAGATGAAGCGACACAAACGCTTGAAAAGTCAGATGAACCATTAGGTGAGGAAGAAACACAAAAAGTGAATGCTTCGTTGACGGTTGCTTTTGATTATTTAACACAAGTTAATAATCAGTCTGATGTGCAGGTGACTTATAAGGATAAGTTGTCTGTTACTAGTCAAGCGATGGCACAAACCGTTGTAACTATGTTTAAAGCTGGTTATCAGCTTGATATTACTACGTTAAAAGTTTATGCAAGTGATAGTGAAAATGTTTATCAATTTACTGTTGATTTAACGAAAGACGGTGCGGAAAATCTTTCACTTGCAGGAAATTATGTGACAGGAACACAACAGTTGGAATTAGCAAGTTTGCATGGTATTCCAACAGGTATTCAATATTAAATTTTAGGAGAAATAAAAATGAAAAAAACAAAAATTTTATCAGCGTTAACAGTATGTGGTTTGGCATTGACAATGTCTAATGTAGCGTTTGCGGATACAGATGATGTTAGTGGAACATTAGATGATTCAACAGAAGTAGTGATAACACCATCTACAACAGGTTCAGATTCTTCAACGGATACGCAAACAGATATGTCTAATGCTGGTGATGATGTTAATGGTACAATTGATAGTGGTTCAAGTGTCATTGAAACACCAACAACGCCAACAATTGATGATTCATCATCTGAAACAACACCATCTACAGAGACAGACGTTGTGGGTGAAACAACTCAAACAGAAACGTCAGAAAGTGAGAATTCAGACACGCAAACGGATAGTGAAGAACCACAAACGGAAACATCAGATGTTCAAACGGAACAAGAAACAGGAACAGTTGAAGTACCAACAACGACTGGTGAAACAGCAACAGTTAATACAGACAAGTCACAACCAACGAATAATCCAAACGTATCAGCTCAAACCGCTTATGACGCTGGCGCTAGTCAGGTAGGAACGACTTCACAAGTAACAGGTCAAGTTGTTCGTGATGTAACGACTGCTAATCCTGTAATACTTGCAAGCGGTGTGACAATCACAGATATTCAAGCGGGTGCGGCGACACTTTCAGACGGTTCAAATGCTAACTTAACGGATTTAGGCGTGACAGAAAATGCGGATAAAACCTTTACGGCGACAACGATTGATGGTGAGCAAGTAACACTACCTGAAACAGGAGAAAGTACAGTTGGTGTTGTGGTAGGTTTGTTGATTATCCTAGCTGGTATTGGTCTAGGTTATAAAGATAAACTGAAAGCCTTGATTGATAATGTTAAAGCAAAGTTTAAAAAATAATAAATTGAGCCATGATTTTTAGTCATGGCTTTTGTTGTTTATGGAGTGGTATGATGATTGGTTTAAATCTTGGAGTTGTTGTTATAGCAGTTGTTTTAGGTTGGCTATATCTTTTTTTGCGATTGGTATTATATTTTTTGTTTAAGTGGCGCTTTTCTTCTTTACCTATAAGATATTATGTAATACTATATTTTTTGACAATAGTTTTGTTATGGTTTATAATATTCGGGTGAATTTCAATTATAAAAGACGTTTTAGAACGAGTAATTATTTATTAGAATTGTGGACGTATTTATACTTTACAAATGATAAGTCAGCTGTTGAGGTAGCAATTAATAGTAGGTTATTTGTGCATAAAATTTTCTGGAAAAATAGATTTATGAAATACACTTGGTGTCGAAAGTTTTGGTTTAAAAGAGACCAGATTACGGCTACAGAAATAGGTATTGTTAAAGATAGTTTATATAAAATGTCTACTAGTGAGTTAGAAGATTTACATTATTTTATTAAAGTCCCAGTTTCAAATGATGTTATTTTAGATAGTTTAAAGAATACTTTTAGTGTAGTGAAAAATTTAGTACCTATTATCTTAACAATAGTAACAGGGGTTTTAGGGAGTGATTTTTTAGGCTCTCTATTAGATAATGTTATGAAGAATAGTAATAATATTTTGCAAATTGCTATCATAATTGTTGGTTATTATTGTATATATTTAATGTATAAAACCTTGATAGTTGAAGTGTTTAGCACGATAATGAAAAAACGTGAAATTAATCGTATTTTACCACTTTTGGTTAATGATATTTTAAAAGAGAGAAAACAGATGAAGTCATGGTAACTTATTATGACTTTTTCTTTTTCATAAATTTTTAGCAGGTACTAGTATTAGTGTCTGTTTTTTTGTGTGCAAAATGAGGTGAAAAGAATGGAAAATAGACAGTATTTTAACGTTGAAGTGCCTATTCCAGATGATTTGGTGATCATTCATAAAGAAGAATATGTGGAATTATTGAATCAAAGTGAAAAAGGTGTTTGGTGGACGATTGATAAAGTGGTTGAGCTACTTGATATTAGTCGTACGAAATTAATTAATGATATTTTATTAAATCCTGATGTTAAAAAAGAAATTGATATTGAGCTGAATCCAAAAGGATTTGTTGTTTATCCTAAAAGTAAAGGAGTACCTTATCGTTTTTTGGCAAGTCAAACGAGAGAATATTTTGAGAAAAATTTTGGAGCTATCTTATTAAGTCTTTAAATGTTATAGTATTATAAGATAAGCTCCTTGAATGAAAGGAGTGGTTAAATATGGCAATTTCTTATCGTCAAAGAGGAAAAAAACGCTATTGGGATTATCGTATTTTTAATTCTGATGGTGATGTTATAGCATCTAATTCTGGATTTAAAACAAAACGTGAAGCCGTCCTTGAAGCGCAAAAAATAGACCAGAAATTAAAGGCTGGTACAGTTTTTACAAGTAGTGCAACTTTGTATGAGTTGTGGGAAGAATGGTATCGCTTAGTTATTGAACCTAGTGATTTAGCTAAGTCAACGAAAGATAAGTATAAGTATCGTGGAAAATTAATTAAACAGAAATTTTCAAAACGTAAGGTGAAAGACATTCGCCATAGTGAATATCAAAAGTTTTTAAATAACTATGGAAAAAAGGTCATTAGAAGTCAAGTATCCCGTTTAAATGGAGATGTTAAGCGTGTCATTGCTATGGCTAAACGTGATGGGTTATTATTGAATGACTTTACCGATGGTATTCAAATTATGGGCGAGAAGTTTCGTAAGAAACCTGAAGATAAATATTTAAGAAGTATGAAAGATTATAGAAATATGCTTATCTATTTACGTGGTGAGTTTGATTATATGGTATCTGTACTTCCGTTTTTGCTGTATACCTTGTTTAAAACAGGTTTGCGTACTGGTGAGGGAATGGCTATTTGTTGGTCTGATGTTAAGTGGGAAGCAAAGATGATATATACTTATAGACGTTTTGCTGGAGACAAGCAAGAGTTTTGTCCTCCCAAAACTGATACCTCAATTCGTTATGTTCCAATAGATGATGATTTAATAATGGTTTTAAAATACTTGAAGAGAATTCAAGAAACTGTATTAGAATCACGAGGAATTTCAAATCCTGAAGGTTTTGTTTTTTTTGATTACCGCTATGGTGTCCCAACGAATACAGGACTTAATAAATTTTTGAAGAAATGTTTGACAGCGTTAAACATTGATTCAGAAATGACTGCTACTGGGACACGCCATACTTATGGAAGTGTTTTGCTGGCTAATGGTGTTGATGTTTGGGTGGTCTCAAAAATTCTTGGGCATAAAGATATTAAGCAGGTCATTTCAACGTATGGTCACTTATTGGAAGAAGTTATTGATAATGAATATGAGGAAATTAGAAATATATTAGGTAGTCAAAGATTATCACAAGAAAAAAATTTATTGACCAAAAATTGACCAAATTTAGGAAAATAAACAAAAAAACCTTGATTTAACAAGGTTTCTAAGCAATTAAAAAATCCTCCCTATAGGGCTCGAACCTATGACCCATGGATTAAGAGTCCACTGCTCTACCAACTGAGCTAAGGAAGGATGAGAAGCTGTATTGGCACCGTGATCCACGATTTGTATTGAACCCGCGATCTACAAGCAGGTGGGCAACTCGCTTCTCCTTAGTCGCTTCCGCGTGTGACGGCTTGCATACTGGAGAAAGACTACTGTTTCCCGAAATACAAATATTTAGTCGGTCAACACATTGATGTGAATTCGTATGCCACAGCAATTAACTTATGTAATTATGATACCACTTTAAAAAATTTTTTCAAGAGGGAAGCCTGAATTTTTAGAAAGCGTTTTTTGAAAAAATCTCAGAAAACTTACAGAAAAAAGCTTTTGAACAATTTTTATTTTGAGAGATGATCGATTCGATCTTTGTTAGCACCTAGGGCGCGTTCATATTTACCAGTTTGATTAGGTTCAAAATAATTTTTGCCGACCAATTTATCTGGTAAGTACTGTTGTTTAACCCATTTTTCAGGATAGTTGTGAGGGTATTTGTAGCCTTGGGCGTTTCCGAGCTCTTTACTACCGGCGTAGTGTCCATCACGCAAATGACGTGGAATGGGCAGTGTGCCATTTTTGTGAAGATTGGCGATAGCTTTATCAATAGCTTCGTAGGCTGAATTTGATTTTGGTGAGAGTGCAAGGTCAATCACGACATTAGCAATCAAGATACGTGCTTCAGGAAAGCCGATTTTTTGCGCAGCATCAAGGGCTGTAACGGTATGAATCTGAGCGTCAGGGTTAGCAAGACCGATGTCTTCATAGGCGATTACAGTGAGTCTTCGAGCAAGACTTGGTAAATCACCAGCTTCAATCAAACGAGCGGCATAGTGAAGACTGGCATTGACGTCAGAACCACGGATGGATTTTTGAAGAGCTGAGAGGACATCGTAATGTCCATCGCCATCCTTGTCCATTGTGATGTAGCTACGTTGCAAACTATTTTCTACGGTATCAAGACTGATGTGGCGAAGACCTTTATCATCTGGTTTAGTTGACATGACTGCTAGGTCAAGTGAATTAAAGGCTGAACGAAGGTCCCCGTTGGTTGCTGTTGCGATAAAGTCGATAGCACCATCATCGATAGAAACATCAAAATCAAACCCACGTTCTTTGTCAGACAATGCTGTTTGTAAAGCGAATTTGATATCGTCCGTTGATAGAGGTTCTAGTTCGAAAATTTGTACTCTTGAGCGAATGGCTGGAGTAACTGAGAAAAATGGATTTTCAGTGGTTGCTCCAATCATGATAATATTACCATTTTCAAGCAAAGGTAATAGAAAGTCTTGTTTCGTTTTATCTAGGCGATGAATTTCATCGAGTAGTAACACTAAACCACCAGAGAATTTTGCTTCATCAGCAATTTCTTGTAGGCGTTTTTTGCTATCGGTTGTCGCGTTGAACGTACGAAAGGCGTACTTGGTTGTTCCTGCGATAGCACTAGCAATTGAGGTCTTTCCGATTCCAGGAGGACCGTAAAGAATCATGGATGAAAGCATATTAGCTTCTACCATGCGGCGAATGATTTTTCCTTCGCCTACCAGATGCTTTTGTCCAATGACTTGATCGATATTTTTAGGACGCATCCGTAAAGCGAGATTATTTGGCATGTATTTCCTCCAAGTAATAACTGTACATGAGGTCGTCGACGTAAGTACCGTTTAGATAGAATTGATTTTTAAGGGTAGCTTCGAGAGTGAAGCCGATATTTTCATAGAATGAACAGGCTCTTTCATTTGATGAGAGTACATGAATGACAATTTTTTTATAATTATCAGCTTTAGCCATGGCAAAGAAAGATCGGATAAGAGAATGCCCGATACCCTGACCTTGTGTATCTTTGTCGACTGCGACAATGAAGGTTACCACGTGATGTGCGCTAGGGAAAGGATAGTAGGCATGATAATCAAGAACACCCAAAATAATCCCATTTTCTTCAGCAACGAGATAGTGGGAATGATTCTGGAAAGCTTGAATGATTTTATGTTTATTTGCGGCTGGTAAGCTAGCTGGTGTATTAAAGTTATCCCATGTTCGATTCTCCAATGCAACAACTTGGTCAATGTCCTCTAGCTTCATTGGTCGTATTTGCATGTCATTTCCCCTTAAGTATGATAAAATAATTGTAACACAAAAGAAGATTGGAAGAAATTTTTAATGGCTAAATTTGGCTTTTTATCAGTATTAGAAGAAGAATTAGACAAGCACTTCACGTTTGATTATGCAATTGATTGGAACAAAAAAAATCATGCTGTTGAAGTGACTTTTATTTTGGAAGCACAAAACCAATCAGCTGTTGAAACAGTTGATGATCAAGGTGAAGTTAGCAGCGAAGATATTGTCTTTGAAGACTATGTGCTATTTTACAACCAAGCAAAATCTAAAGTAAATGAAGAGGATTACTTGGTTACTATTCCTTTTGATGCTAAAAAAGGTTTTTCACGCGAATTCTTAGCTTATTTTGCTGAAACTTTAAATGATGTAGCAACTAAAGGGCTTGATGATTTGATGGATTTCCTAGCAGACGAAAATGCTACAGACTTTGCCCTCGAATGGGACGCTGAAAGCTTTGAAAAAGGAAAAGCAGAATTGAAAGAAACAGAATTCTTTGCTTATCCGAGGTATTAAGGTGGCAAAAAGAGGTAAAAATATAAACATGTTTCTGATGGATGGTGAAGTCACTGGTAAGATCAAGTGTACTTTATCCAATTGGACAGGTGTAATTTATAAGATTCCTAGAATTCAATTAGGTGATTTAAAATCAAGACCTGAACTGAAACAAAGTGGTGTTTATTTTTTGTTTGGTCGTGATGATGCTAATCAGCAAGATACAGTTTATATTGGTCAAGCAACAAGCCGAAAGAACGGTGAAGGTGTTTTACTACGTGTTCAAGAGCATACTAGGGATAATCATGCTGATTATTTCAATGATGTTATCGTATTAACAACACAAAATAATTCGTTTGGTCCGACTGAAATCAGTTACTTAGAAAATAGATTCACTCAGTTAGCAAATGAGGCGAATCGTTTTGTTGTTCGAAATGGCAATGAACCAAACTCTGGTAATGTAACTGAGGAGAAACAATCTGAATTGGATGAAGTTGTTGAGAATACAAAGACAATAATTGGAGCTCTTGGTTATCGGTTGTTTGTCCCAAGGATTAATGGTAACTATTCTGGTGATGAAGAGCCAGTAGAGGCTGCAACTGTTCTTACTCTCAAGCGTAGAGTTAAACGTTCAAATCGTGAAATTATTGCAACTTGCCGACAGACAGCAGAGGGGTTTGTTGTTCTTGAAGGTAGTATGATAGTGGATACAGATGGAACTGCAATTCCAGAATCTATTCGTGAATTACGACAGGAGTTGCAGAAAAAAGGAATTATCAAGGATGGCATCCTTAAGGAAAGTCAGTTTTTCAATAGCCCATCCTATGCAGCATCATTTGTCTTAGGAATGAACACTAATGGACGTACTGATTGGAAAGATTCAAATGGTCACACTCTAAAAGAATTAGAAGAGAGTATGTAATAGTTTTTTGTGTTTGAATATGAAAAAACTATAGTTACTATAAGTTGATTACAAAAACAAAGAAAGGAAAAAAGGATAAGTGTTCAGTTTTGAACACGGCCGGAAAACTCGGGAAAAAGATAAGCTTGACTAGTGTCTGCCGACACGTCATCAAGTTTCCTAATTTTTCAGTCGTTTTCTGGCCGTCCTTTGTATCAGAATTTATGGACAAGTGGAAAGAGTTAACTGTTGAGGTTTTACGTGATGCAGAAGAAGCTGCATCCAATATTTTGATTGAATTAGGTAGTCAAGGTGTGGCTATTGATGATAGTGCGGACTATCTTGGACATGTGGGCAAATATGGCGAAGTTTTCCCAGAAATCAAACAGGTAGAGACTGTTAAAATTACAGCTTACTACCCAGAACACATCGATATTGGAGCTGTCGAAAAAGAAGTGGCCAAACGTTTGGCCGAATTGACAAATTTTGGAGTTGATGCTGGTGATGTTCACTACGCAACGCAAGAATTAGCGGAGCAAGATTGGGCAGAAAACTGGAAAAAATATTATGAACCAACTCGTATCAGTCACGATTTAACAATTGTGCCTAGCTGGACAGATTACGAAGCTAGTGAAGGTGAAAAAACAATTCGTCTTGACCCTGGTATGGCATTTGGTACAGGTACTCACCCAACAACAAAAATGAGTCTTTTTACCCTCGAACAAGTGCTTCGTGGTGGTGAAACAGTGATTGATGTGGGTACTGGTTCTGGTGTGCTTTCAATTGCAAGTTCACTTCTTGGTGCAAAAGACATTTATGCTTATGACCTTGATGAAGTGGCTGTGCGCGTGGCACAAGAAAATATTGACTTGAATGCTAACACTGAAAACATCCACGTGGCTACTGGTAACCTTTTGCAAGGTGTTGATGTTAAAGCTGACGTTATTGTGGCAAATATCCTTGCTGATATTTTGGTTAACATGACCGAAGATGCTTATCGTCTTGTGAAAGATGAAGGTTACCTTATTATGTCAGGTATTATTTCTGATAAATGGGAAATGGTTCGTAAATCAGCTGAAGATGCTGGATTCTTCCTTGAAACACACATGGTTCAAGGAGAATGGAATGCATGTGTCTTCAAAAAAACAGATGATATTTCAGGTGTAATTGGAGGGTAAATGCAACAATATTTTGTAGCAGGACAAGCTCAAGACGTCGTTACTATCACAGATAAGGATACGATTAAACACATGTTTAACGTTATGCGTTTGACAGAGGATGAAGAAGTCGTTCTTGTTTTTGATGATCATGTAAAACGTTTGGCAAAAGTTATTGATAGTGTTGAACATCGTTTTGAGATTATTGAAGAACTGGATAGCAATGTTGAAATGCCAGTTGAAGTGACAATTGCTGCGGGGTTCCCAAAAGGTGATAAATTGGAATTCCTTGCCCAAAAGGGAACGGAACTTGGCATGGCAAATCTTTGGGCTTTTCCAGCAGATTGGTCAGTAGTTAAATGGGATGGCAAAAAGTTAGCTAAAAAAGCAGATAAATTGGTGAAAATTGTGCTTGGTGCTGCTGAGCAAAGCAAGCGTAATGTGTTTCCTCAAGTGACTCTTTTTGATAAAAAAGCTGCTTTTATGACTGAACTTCAGCAGTTTGATAGGATTTTCATTGCCTATGAAGAATCAGCTAAGGAGGGGGAAACAGCTGTTTTAGCGCGTGAATTGTCACAAGTTAAAGCAGGAGAGAAAATTCTCTTTATCTTTGGCCCAGAAGGTGGCATTTCTCCAGATGAGATTACTGCATTTGAAGAAAACGGTGGCTTAAAAGTTGGTTTAGGTCCTCGTATCATGCGTGCAGAAACGGCTCCTTTGTACGCATTATCAAGTGTTAGTTATGCTTTGGAATTATTAAAGTAAAAGGCTGAGACAAAAGTGCTCAGCTTCTTTTTTATATTTTTTGATTGACAGCGCTTTAAAAAATTCTTATGCTAGAGGTAAGAATTTTCAAAGTAAGGGTAAAAAAGATGGCAACGATAAAGGATGTAGCCAGGATTGCTGGAGTATCTGCTTCAACAGCATCGAGGGCATTACATGATAGTGACATGATTAGCGAAGCAACAAAAGAGCGAGTTAGGCGTGCGATGGAAGAACTGGATTATTCGCCAAATTATTCTGCGCAAAATTTGGTTAATCGTACAACTAATACCATTGGGATTGTTCTACCTGTCCGAGAAAGTCAAGATTCTCTTGGAAATAACCCCTTTTTTATGCAAATCATTCAGGGAATTTCAAGTGTGTGTAGTGAGAATGATTACATGGTTAACTTGGCAAGTGGACGTACAGATGATGAATTGCGCAAAAATTGTCAGGCATTGATACGCAGTGGCAATATTAGCAAATTCATCTTTTTGTATTCTCGAAAAGATGATCCTGTATTTGATTTTGTTAAAAAGCAGAAAAAGGTTTCTTGTGTTGTTGTTGGAAGTTCCTATGAAAAAAAGACTCAGAAATCAGTTCAGTTTGTGGATAATGATAACTATCAGGCAGGGCGAGATGTTGCTGACTTTATGTTAAAAAAAGGGTATGAGCATTTGGTATTTGCCTATACTGACATGAATGAATTGGTGCAGACAGAGCGCTATCAAGGTTGTAGCGACTATTTAAAAGAACATCAAAAAGAAGGTTTGTCCCTTTCTTTTTCAAGGGTCAAAGAAGAGGAAAATATTCTTAAGTTGCAAACTTTTTTAGCTAATCACCCTAAAACACAAGCTTTTATTGCTTGTGACGACATTATGGCTATTCGTCTGCAACGTTTGTTCAAGAATAGCCGTTTGCATAAAAATTATGCGGTCATCAGCTTTAATAATTCTTTGATTACTGAGATTGCAAATCCTGCATTGACGTCAG
Source organism: Streptococcus sp. UBA4344 (assembly GCF_002393675.1). Taxonomy (NCBI): domain Bacteria; kingdom Bacillati; phylum Bacillota; class Bacilli; order Lactobacillales; family Streptococcaceae; genus Streptococcus; species Streptococcus sp. UBA4344. Next base: position 28,798 of record NZ_DGTE01000032.1, on the reverse strand, counting down.
TAGATATTTTTCCTTATCAGTTAGGTGAAAAAGCTGCGCAGCTGTTACTAGAAAAAAGCAAAAAATCGAAAGTTCAAAAAGTGATTATTCCGCATAAAATTATCGAAAGAGAATCAACAAAAATTGATGAACTCTAATGCTTGATAACACTAGAAAAGAACGGGGCAAAGCTCAGATTTTCTAAAGGAAAATTTCTCCTTTGTTCTTTTTGTTTTTTAAAATTTTTTTCGAAAACGCTTTACAAAATAAAAATACGTGCTATAATAAAATCATCAAAACAACGCAAACGTTTGCGTAAAATTAAAATAATGCTCAAACCTAAAACTTTAATAAATCAAGTAATATAAGTGGCATTCTTGCTTGATCATTAAAGCAAATGGTTTCCTGCAGAAAGGTTTAAGGAGTTGTTTCATGAAGAAGGCATTTAAAAAATTGACCAGCTTCGAATTTTGGCAAAAATTCGGTAAATGCTTGATGGTTGTTATTGCTGTTATGCCAGCAGCAGGGTTGATGGTTAGTATTGGTAACTCACTTCCACTAATCAATGCAGATTCAGCTATTCTTGCTACAGTTGGTAATGTTATTGCACAAATTGGTTGGGGGATTATTAACAACCTTCACATCTTGTTCGCTCTTGCTATTGGTGGTAGCTGGGCAAAAGAACGTGCTGGTGGTGCATTTGCCGCTGGTATCGCATTTATTCTTATCAACTTGATCACTGGTCACGTTTACGGTGTATCACTTGATATGATTGCTGATAGTAAAAGTGTTGTTCACAATGTTCTCGGTGGCAAGATGCTTGTCTCTGACTACTTTGTCAATGTGCTTGGTCAACCAGCGCTTAACATGGGTGTCTTTGTAGGTATTATCTCAGGTTTTGTTGGGGCAACAGCTTACAATAAATACTATAACTACCGCAAATTGCCTGATGTTCTTTCATTCTTCAATGGTAAACGTTTCGTACCATTCGTTGTTATCTATCGTTCAGTTCTTGTTGGTTTGTTTATGGCACTTGTTTGGCCAATCATCCAATCAGGAATTAATGGATTTGGTATGTGGATCGCATCATCACAAAACTCAGCTCCATTCTTGGCACCATTCTTGTATGGTACTTTGGAACGTTTGCTTCTTCCATTTGGTCTTCACCACATGATTACTATCCCAATGAATTACACTTCACTTGGTGGTACTTATGAAATCTTGACTGGTGCTCAAAAAGGTACTGAAGTCTTCGGTCAAGACCCACTTTGGTTGGCTTGGGTAACAGACCTTATCAATCTTAAAGGTTCAAATGCTTCAGCTTACCATGATCTTATGACAAATGTGACACCAGCCCGCTTTAAAGTTGGACAAATGATTGGTGCAACTGGTACTCTTATGGGACTTAGTCTTGCTATGTACCGTAACGTTGATCCTGATAAGAAGAAAAAATATACTGCTATGTTTATTTCAACAGCAGCAGCTACATTCTTGACAGGTGTTACAGAACCAATCGAATACATGTTTATGTTTGTTGCAATGCCACTTTACGTTGTATACGCAGTTGTTCAAGGGGTGACATTTGCTTTAGCTGATTTAGTTAACCTTCGTCTCCATTCATTTGGTAATATCGAACTTTTGACACGTACACCAATGGCTCTTAAAGCAGGTCTTGGTGGTGACTTAATTAACTTTGTTATTTGCTGTATCTTATCAGGTGTTGTGATGTACTTCATCGCAGACTTCATGATTAAGAAATTTAACTTTGCTACTCCAGGTCGTAACGGTAATTACGACGATATGGATGATGACGCTGCTGCATCAACAACTGGTGCGACAGTATCTGCAAATTCTCAAATCGTTCAAATCATTAATCTCCTTGGTGGACGCGATAACATTGAAGATGTTGATGCTTGTATGACACGACTTCGTGTAACCGTCAAAGATGTCGCACGAGTTGGTGATGAAGAAACTTGGAAAAAAGCAGGTGCTATGGGTCTTATCATCAAAGGCTCAGGTGTTCAAGCTGTTTATGGACCAAAAGCAGATATCTTGAAATCTGATATCCAAGACCTTCTTGAATCAGGCGCTGAAATTCCAACAATTGATTTAGCAGAAGTTAAAGGAAATGATGCTACAAAAGTTTCATATAAAGGTGTGACAGAAGAAGTTCTTTCTGTTGCTGATGGTGAAGTTAAACCTATCACTGAAGTGAAAGATCCAGTCTTCTCAGCTAAAATGATGGGTGATGGATTTGCTGTTGAACCTGAAAATGGTAATGTCTACGCACCAGTTTCAGGTATTGTGACAAGCGTCTTCCCTACAAAACATGCCTTTGGATTGTTGACAGATAGCGGTCTTGAAGTTCTTGTTCACATTGGACTTGATACAGTTGCTCTTAACGGTGTGCCGTTCTCTGTTAAGGTAACAGAAGGTCAACGTGTTCAAGCAGGTGATCTTTTGGTGGTAGCTGATTTGGCAGCTATCAGTTCAGCAGGACGTGAAACAACAATTATCGTTGCCTTCACAAATACAGCAGAAATTAAAGCAGTCAATTTAACACAAACAGGAAACGTCTCTGCTAAAACCCCTGTTGCAAAAGTAGAACTTTAAGCATATATTACTATTAGTGATATAGAGATTTAGGTTAAAACTAAATAGAAGGGGGTCCGAGGTAGGCATCTCGGACTCTCCTTTAACTTGAAGGGAAGAGATATGGCAAAATTTTTAACACTTAATACGCATTCTTGGTTAGAGGCAAATTCGTTAAAAAAATTATTCGATTTAGCTGAAACGATTTATAGTGAAAATTATGACATTATTTGCCTTCAAGAAATCAACCAAGATATTCGTGGGTTAGTAACTAAAGAAGTTGAAGGGTATGAAAAATTACCTGGAAGTCCTGAATTACACCGTGATAATTACGCTCTTCAATTGGTTAACTATCTTAAAAGTCAAGGAAGACATTATTACTGGTCTTGGGCTTATAACCATATTGGTTATGATAAATATAATGAAGGTGTCGTTATTCTATCTAAAAATCCAATCAAAGTTCACGACATCTTAGTATCCGAAGTGGATGATGAACATGATTATCATACGAGACGTGTCTTAGTGGCTGAGACAGAAGTTGATGGCAAGCCAATTACGGTGGTGAGCCTTCACATGTCTTGGTTTGGGAAGGGATTTGAAAGTGAATGGCAAAAGTTGGAGTCAGCTTTGCTTAACTATCCAAAACCTTTGGTATTAATGGGAGACTTTAATAATCCTACTGACACTGCTGGTTATGATATGATTTTGAAGAGCCCGCTTCATTTACAAGATAGCCATAAAGTGGCTCAAAACATTCAAGGTGATCATACTATTATTGAAGATATTGATGGCTGGGAAGGCAATAAACAGTCACTCAAGGTTGATCACGTTTTTACAAGTAAAGAAATTGAGATTCAATCCTCAACCGTTGTCTTTGATGGCGGTGAATCTCCAATCGTCAGTGACCATTTTGGTCTTGCTGTCGACCTTAACTACTAATTAATTCTACCTCCTAATTATTTGTTTGTTTTTTAAAGCGCCCTTGTCCTGGGGCGCTTTTGATGTGTGAAAAAAACACCTTGGTAAAAGGCGTTTTAAAATATAAACAAATCTAAGATTAGTTATTTACTATAATTTGATTTTAGAAATATTGCGAGCTTTGCTCTCGATAGAGTGATACTTTCCACCGTGGTGAAAGTGGCTGAAATAATGATAAATCAGCCACCGGGAAGTTTTGAGACTTTAGGCTCAAAACTTAGGCATGGAATTTCGAAGGAATTCGCTGCCGACCATACCACCTAAGGGAAGTATCAGAAAAAAGATTTTGTTATATATTTTTATTCCACAATTGGGCTTTTTAGGTAAGCGTCAACAAGGCGTTCTGTTGCTTGGACAGAGTCGATGTGTGTGCGTTCGTATGAGTGGCTTGATTCGATGCCTGCGCCAAAGAGGGCGTGTTTGACTTCGGCACCTGCACGAAGGGCAGCAGAGGCATCACTACCATAGTATGGGTAGATGTCCAATTTGTATGGGATTTTATTTTCTTCAGATAGGGCAACAAGGTGTTGGCGGAGTTCGTAGTTATAAGGTCCAGAACCGTCTTTGACACAGATTGAAACGCTGTATTCATCTGTTTGTTGGTCGTCACCCATAGCCCCCATGTCAACTGAAAGGTATTCGACTGTTGCAGCTGGAATGCTTGAGTTAGCACCGTGACCGAGTTCTTCGAAAGCTGAGAAGTAGAAGTGAGTTGTGTATGGCAAAGTGATATTTTGAGCTTTGTATTCTTTGAGCAATTCAATGAGAATGGCTGCTGATACTTTGTCATCCAAGTGACGTGATTTGATGAAACCTGATTCGGTAACAACCACGCGTGGATCAAATGAGATAAAGTCCCCAACTTCGATACCAAGGGCGCGTGTTTCTTTTTCGTTGGTCACTTTTTCGTCCAGACGAACTTCCATGTTAGCTTGATTGCGTTCAGCAGTTCCAGCATCTTTGTAGACATGAACAGAAGTTTGGTGCATAAGGATTGTACCACTAATTTTTTTACCATTTTTGGCAACGTGGATGGTACAATTTTCACCTTCGATAGCGTTGTAGACAAAGCCACCGATAAGGTCCATTTTAAGGCGACCGTCTGGTTTGACAGCTCGCACCATAGCACCAAGGGTATCAAGGTGAGCTGTGACCACGCGGTGTTTGCTGTCGTCTTTACCAGTGACAGTGACCATAACGCCACCTTTATTTGTGCGGACAGGAGCGTAGCCGAAACTTTCAAGCTCAGCAATCACATAATTTATGATGTGGCTTGTGTATCCAGTAGGTGAAGGGATATTTGCAAGTTTTGTAATGTAATCAACTGTTGTTTTCATTGTCTCTCCAATACAATCTAGTCATTTGTCGGACATTTCCGACAGTCTAATGTCATTATAACATTTATTTGCGACTTTGTTTCTGACGAAGAAAAAAAGTCATTTTGACTGAGGCGTAAGTTTTTGAAAATGGTCTACGATAACTTCTGCCAGACGTTCAATGTCTGAGCTAGTGCCGCGGAGCTCAAAGTCTCCAAGCATGGGAAATCCAAAGCGGTTGGCGTATTGTTTGGCTGTTAAGCAGTACTGTTCATTGAAATTGCGGTTGCCTGAGCCGATAATACCAAAACAATGTTTGTAGTTATCGTGAGCAGCGATAAAATCTCCTAGCGGATTGGTTAAGATTTCGACATCACCTGAGTCAACGCCATTGCCACCTTCTAGGTAGGTCGGCAGAATTGCCACAAAAGGTGAAGTAACGGGAAATGTTTCGTGGTTAAGATCCTTGATATTGATGGCTTTACTAGAGAGTTGATAATGGTTCTGAAGATATTCTCCTAAACGTTTCACAAAGTTCTGGACATTGCCACTTAAGCTAATGTAGACGATGGTTAGTGTTTTTTCTGTCATAAGACCTCTCATATGAATTGTATTTTTAGCCAATTTACCATATTGAAAATAGATAAACAAGCAATTAGCTTGGAGAAATTAGTTGGATTTCAAATGTGATTTTTTTAAAAAGTTTGTTCTTTTAAAATAAAAGACTAGACTTATTAAAATACCTGTGATATACTTTTGGTAAAGATGTTGGGGAGTGAAAACATCTTTAGCTAATATTTATATTCAAAAAGGGAGAATGCCCATGTCAAAAGCATTAATTATTTGTGTTGCTGGAATGTCATCATCACTTATGGCTCAAAAAACAACAGAATTCTTCAAAAATCAAGGTAAAGACATTACTGTTGAAGCGATTAGCTCTAACGAAGGTGAGCGCGTGATTACGGATGCTACTTATGATGTGTATCTTGTTAGCCCGCAAGCAACTATGTACTACAACCAATTTGCGACTGCTGGTGAAAAATCAGGACGACCAGTCGTTAAAGTGCCACCACAAGCTTATGTTCCAATTCCAATGGGAGTTGAAAAAATGGCTAACTTAATTTTAGAAAGCATTTAATGAGGGATTGCAAGATATGACAGAAGAAGAATTACAATTAGCCGCTTTTGAGATTATTTTACACAGTGGAACAGCTAGAACTTACGTTCATGAAGCGTTTGATGCCATGAAAGAAAGTAAATTTGAAGTGGTGGAAGAAAAATTAGCTGCTGCTGACGAAGAATTATTACAGGCTCACCATGCTCAAACAGATTTGTTGCAGAAATATGCAAGCGGTACCGAAATTAAAATTGAAATTATCATGGTACATGCCCAAGATCATTTGATGACAACAATGACTTTGAAAGAAGTTGCTATCGAGATGATGGGAATGTATCAAAGATTTGCACTTAAATAACTGAAATTAGATGAGCGAGTGACAAACTCGCTCTTTTTATCATCATCAAAAACTCCCTTCCTTGGTTGGAGGAAGGGAGCTTTTTGTTTGAATTAATAAAAGGATAGAAGTTTTGATTACCGAGGATGGGTGATAATCATAAATATTAATTTTAATTGGAGGATTGAAATATAGGATTAGGAGGGATTAATCGGTAAAACCATTATCGATAGTGACTTGTTTGAACCATTCACCTGATTTTTTAATGGTTTTGATTTGAGTGTGGATGTTATTTGAGATGAATCCGTAGCGGTTACGGTAAGCATTCATCCAAGACCAGCAGTCAATTGGTGTCCAAAGATGGTAACCAAAGCAATTTGAACCTTCTTGGATACCACGGTGAAGGCAAGCAAGGTGTTCTTTGATGAAATCAATGCGGTAGTCGTCTTGGACTTGACCGTTTTCATCCATGAAGCGTTCCTCGCGAGAGACTCCCATACCATTTTCAGAGACGAACCAAGGAATATTATTGTAGTTGTCGCGGATGTTAATGGCGATATCATAAATAGCTTCTGGGTAAATTTCCCAGCCTTTATCAATATTCATGCGACGTCCTGGCATATGGTATTCGTCATAATAACGATTTGGCATCCAAGCTCCGACAGAATTTGGTGCGATGTCTGGTGCTTTTACACGATTTGGGTGATAGAAGTTAACACCTAAGAAATCAATGGTATTTTCTTTAAGAATTTGAGCATCTTCAGGTTCTGTTTGCCAGATGACACCATCTTTTTTGAGAACTTCTTCAAGTTCTTCTGGGAAATGTCCATTGATAGCCGGTTCAAGGAACATTTTGTTATTCCAAAGTTCAGCAAAGTGTGCAGCAGCTTGGTCTTCTTTAGAATCAGAAGCAGCATAAGTTGGTGTTAAGTTTAAAACTGTACCAATGCGACCACCGTCTTTGTCTAAGCCAAGTTCTCTGAATTTAGCGATGGCTTTTGCGGATGCGATATTCAAGTTGTAAGCGACTTGGACAGCTTTTTTACCATCAACTAATTTTGGATAGTGGAATTGATATAGGTATTCACCGTCGACAACGACCATTGGTTCGTTATGAGTGGTCCAATCTTTAACACGGTCACCGAAAGCCTTGAAAGCTTGTTCAGCAAAACCAACATAAAGGTCAACCACATGACGTGACTCCCAACCACCATATTTATGATAAAGTTCGACTGGTAAGTCGAAGTGGTGTAGGTTCATGATTGGACGAATACCATTTTCGATAAAGCAATCAATGACTTTATTGTAGAAGTCTACTGCATCTTGGTTGACAGTGTTTTTTTCAAGGTCATCGATCAAACGTGTCCATTGAATAGAAGTACGGACACTATTTAAACCGACTTTTTTCATTAGAGCAATATCTTCTTTATAACTATTGTAGAAGTTAGAGGCTGTGTCTGGTCCAACTTGGTTGTAAAAAGCTTCAGGTTCAATTTCATACCAATAATCAAACATATTAGCATGTTTCTTATTGAAACGTCCTTCACTTTGAGGTCCAGATGTCGCAGCTCCCCACCAGAAATCTTCTGGAAAAGTGTAAGTTGCCATAGGATTCTCCTTAATAAGTTTTGGTTTTACAAGTACAATTATACACTTTTAAAATTAAAAGACAATATTTTTATATAAAAAGACTAGACTTTTATGAAAAATAAGTTATAATGATAATGTAAAAACAAATAAATGGAAAGAGGAGTGTTTATGAACAAGTTTCTAGATGCTATCAGTGACAAACTTTTGCCTTTGGCAAACAAGCTCGCTTCAAATCGTTATTTATCGATTTTGCGTGATGCCTTTATGCTTGCCTTCCCCTTGACCATGTTTGGGTCAATTGTCGTGGTTATTTGTAACCTTCCTTTTTTAAACGATGGCACGAAAGCGCTTTTAAACGACCTGCTTGGTAGTGGTCAAAGTGCTACCATGTCGATTATGACAGTCTTCGTTACTTTTGGTATTGGTTATTACCTTTCTAAATCTTACGATGTTGAAGGAATTTTCGGGGGTGCTATTTCATTTGCAAGTTTCCTTATTTTGACACCGTTTTTCACAACAAGTGATGGTGGCGAAAAAGTTTCAAGTGTTTTGAGTCTTGATCGCCTTGGTGCAAAAGGAATGTTTCTTGGGATGATTGTTGCTTTTCTTGCTGCTGAAATTTACAGTCGCACGAGCAAAAAAGGATGGCAAATTAAAATGCCTGACAGTGTACCGCCTGCAGTTGCTAAGTCTTTTGCAGCTTTGATTCCAGCTATTTTGACCCTATCTGTCTTTACAGCGATTAATGCTGTTGTGACAGTTGGTTTCAAAACAAATCTTCACGATGTGATTTATAACGTTATTCAAGTTCCGCTTGTTGGTCTTGGAAGTAGTATCTGGGCAACTTTGGTTGCAATCTTCTTTATTCAATTCCTATGGTTCTTTGGTCTTCACGGTCAAATTCTTGTAAATTCAGTCATGGACCCTGTTTGGAATACTTTGATGTTTGAAAACTTGGAAGCTTACAAGGCAGGTGAACACCTTCCTCATATTATTTCAAAACCATTCATGGAAACATTTACTGTTGGTCTTGGTGGTTCAGGAATGACGCTTGCAGTTGTTATTATCATGGCCTTTATCATGAAGAAAAAACAATATCGTGATGTTGGTCGTTTGGCACTTGGGGCTGGTATCTTTAACGTTAATGAGCCTGTTATCTTTGGGTTGCCAATCGTTTTGAATGCTACAATTCTTATTCCATGGGTCATCTCACCAATTATTGTCACAGCCCTTAACTACTTTGTGATGTCAATTGGTCTTGTTCCTGCACCAACAGGGGTTTCAGTTCCTTGGACTGTTCCAGTCTTCTTTAGTGGAATGATTGCGACAAACTCACTTGCTGGTGGACTTCTTCAAATTGTTGACTGCTTGATTGTTGGCTGTATTTGGTTACCATTCTTGCATATGCTGGACAAACAACCTGACTCTGCGCTATAATATGACTATAGTTTAAAAATATTAGTCTATACAAGTAGAGTGGGAGCGATCTATGTCAAAATATGAAGAGATTGCAGGGATTATTCGAGCTAGAATTTCAGATGGAACGTATCCGATTGATTCCATGTTGCCGATTCAGTCTGATTTGGCAAAGGAATTTGGCGTTAGTCGAATGACGGTGAAAAAAGCTATTGAGATGTTAACCATCGAAGGTTTGGTCATTTCAAAACAAGGAAATGGCACCAAGGTTTTGAATTCCTCATTTTGGGACAAAGAGGATTCAAAATTTCGATTGAACAACTACAATGGTTTAAGTAACGATTTGAAGGATGACCCTCGACAATTAACGAGTCAAATTATTGAGTTTACGGTTGAATTTCCCAATGCGGAAATTGCAGAACGTCTTCAGGTAGATCAGACAACACCAGTTTATAAAATTATTCGTTTACGTCTCCTAGATGGTAAGCCATATGCGCTTGAGCATACTTACATGGCTTGCGATTTAGTTCCAGGTCTGGATGATAGTATTTTATTAGCATCCGTTTATGATTACCTTTGGAATACTTTGGAACTTAAATTTGCTGGGTCTTATCGTCATATTACGGCTGAAAAGCCTGACCACTATGACAAAGATTACCTTACTTGCAAGGATGATGACCCGATTTTGCAAGTTGAGCAAGTGGTTTATTTGGAAAATGGTAGACCGATTGAGTATTCACGTACGCGAAATCGTTATGATGTCCGCGGGTATTCATTGCTAGATGTTAAAAATAGTTAAGAGTCGATAGGGTAACGGTTAAGTCTGGAGAAAAGTCTCCAGGCTTAACTGCTGAACGGGGAAATCCCCCGAAAGAAAGGATAAATTATGGCAGAACCATTATTTTTAAAAGCGCAAATGCACGATAAAATTTGGGGTGGAACTAAGCTTCGTGATGAGTTTGGTTACGATATTCCAACAGAAACGACTGGTGAATACTGGGCAATCTCAGCTCATCCAAATGGTGTGTCGATTGTGGATAATGGGACTTATAAAGGACAAGGCTTAGATAAACTTTATCGTGAGCACAAAGAGCTTTTTGGCAATCCAAAATCAGAAGTCTTTCCATTGTTAACTAAAATTTTGGATGCCAACGATTGGCTTAGTGTCCAAGTTCACCCAGATGATGCTTACGCTCTTGAGCATGAAGGAGAACTTGGGAAAACAGAATGCTGGTATGTCATTGCTGCGGATGAAGATTCTGAGATTATCTATGGTCATAACGCTAAGTCAAAAGAAGAACTTCGTCAGATGATTGAGTCAGGTGACTGGGATGACTTGTTGACAAAAGTTCCAGTTAAAGCTGGTGATTTCTTCTACGTACCAAGTGGCACAATGCATGCCATTGGTAAAGGCATTTTGATTTTGGAAACACAGCAATCAAGTGATACAACTTATCGTGTCTACGATTTTGACCGTCGAGATGCTGCTGGAAATCTTCGTGATCTTCATATCAAACAATCCATCGATGTCTTGACCATTGGTGAGCCAGCTAACAGCACCCCTGTGACTATAGGTGTGGATAACTTGACTTCAAGCCTTTTGGTGTCAAATGAATTCTTTGCGGTTTATAAATGGGTGGTGTCTGGTGAGGTTGCTTTTAGTCAAACAGCTCCATATCTTTTGGTTAGTGTTTTGTCTGGTCAAGGTAGTCTGACGGTGGATAACTGTGTTTATAATGTCAAAAAGGGAGATCATTTCATTCTTCCCAATGACGTTAAAACATGGAAGTTTGATGGTAATCTAGAAATTATCGCTAGTCATCCAAATGAAAAATAATAAGTAAGTATAAATAAAAAGAAATCCGATATTTTCGGATTTCTTTTTATTTTTCAACTTCAAGGTCATACAAACGCCCAGCTTTTTCATAGTGTGTGAAGCGCGTGAGTTGATTTTTTTCATTAACGAAGACAACACGCGGTTTATGCGTTTTAGCTTCTTCTGGCGTAAGGTCAGCGTATGACATGATGATAACGTGGTCGCCAACGTTAACGAGTTTTGCTGCTGCACCATTTAGGCAAATTTCGCCTTTACCAGGTTCGCCAGCGATGATGTAAGTTTCTAAGCGGCTACCTGTTTCGACATCAGCAATTTGAACTTTTTCGTATTCTACCATTCCAGCTGTTTCAAATAATTCTGGGTCAACGGTGATACTTCCAACATAATCCACTTCAGCACCTGTAACCACAGCGCGGTGGATTTTTGATTTTAGCATTTGAATGTGCATGATTTTTCTCCCTTACTCGTAGATGTGATTGTCAATCAAGCGTATCTTGCCAATGTAAACTGCAATGGCATTGAGAACAGGACGTTCAATTTCGCTGACAGGTTCAAGCGTCTTCCAGTCGACAAATTCTACATAATCGATTTTGGCCAAAGGTTCTTTTTCGATGAAAGTTGTCATGGCTTCTTTTAATTTGTTAGTGTCTTTTTCACCGTCATTAATCATTTTTTCAGCGAGTGCCAAACTTTGTGAGAGAACTAGCGCAGCTTTTCGTTCATCAGCTGAGAGATAAGTATTACGAGAACTTTTAGCCAGACCATCAGCCTCACGGACAATTGGACAGCCAACGATTTCAAGGTTGAAGTTTAAATCTTCAACCATGTGTTTGATAACAGCGAGTTGCTGCGCATCTTTTTGACCAAAGTAAGCTTTATTTGGCTCAACGATGTTGAAGAGTTTTCCAACAACGGTACAAACACCACGGAAATGAATAGGACGTGTTTTTCCGCAAAGACCTTTTGTCAATGTTGACATGTCAATGAAACTTGAAAAAGTAGGAGAGTACATGTCACTTGGTTCCGGATTAAAAATCAGGCTAGCACCAGCTGCTTCACAGAGTTTAGCATCTTGCTCCAAATCACGTGGGTAGCTTTCAAGATCTTCAGTCGGAGCAAATTGAATTGGATTGACAAAAACGCTGACAACAACGTGGTCGTTTTCGGCAACAGCTTTGTCAATCAAGCTCTTATGTCCTTCGTGTAGGTAACCCATGGTAGGAACAAGTCCAATAGTTTTTCCCTCTGCTTTCCAAGCTTGAACAGCTTTTCGAACGTCTTCAACGGTGTGAACGATTTTCATGTAATGTCATGCCTCTTTTCTAATTAATAGAGCTTTTCAATAATACTGTCATCAATATGATATTCATTATCAGGTGTTGGGAATTTCTGAGCGTTAACATCTTCGATATAGCTTTTGACAGCGTCGGAGATGAGCTCGCCGATGTTGGCATAGCGTTTGACGAATTTTGGTGTGAAATCAGAGAATAGCCCCAACAAATCAGCGTAAACTAACACTTGCCCGTCAGTTTGATTGCCAGCGCCAATCCCAATGGTTGGAATATCTAGCTGTTTGGTTACAAGTTGGGCGAGTTTAGCTGGGATAGCTTCAAGAACCACGGCAAAAGCACCAGCTTCTTGAACAGCTTTGGCATCTTCTAGAAGTTGTTTGGCAGCAGCTTCGGTTTTGGCTTGAACTTTGAAACCGCCGAAGGCATTGATATGTTGTGGGGTTAAACCAAGGTGAGCACAAACTGGAATCCCAGCCTCCACCATTGCCTTGATTTGTGGACAGACACTTTTACCACCTTCTAATTTGACAGCTTGGCAATGAGTCTCCTTCATCAAGCGTCCAGCATTTTCTACAGCTTTTTCAACTGATACTTGATAAGACATAAAAGGCATATCAACGATAACTAGAGCGTTTTTAGCCCCTCTGCAGACCGCTTTGCCATGATGAATCATATCTTCCATGGTTACTGAAATAGTGTCATCGTAGCCTAGCATGACGTTGCCAAGAGAATCACCAACAAGAATGCTGTTGACACCAGTGCTATCGATTAACTTTGCTGTTGAGTAGTCGTAGGCGGTTAACATGGTTAACTTTTTACCGTCTGCTTTAGCTTTTTGAAAGCTCAATACGGTATTTTTCATGAGAGTCTCCTTTCACCAAAAGCCACAAAAACTTTTAGAATAAAACATGTCTAGCTAACATTATATCAAATATTCAGAAAATTTTAAATTTAAAAACGAGGAAAAGTGAGCTCCGCACCTTTCCTCATCTGAATATGATTGGGTATAGAAATGTTAGTTCTTATTCAAAAATACTACAAGATTTTGAAGTATTTTTAATACCATTTTGATCATTGATAATGGCTTGACCTTGTTCGGTTAAATGATTACCAGCCCAATCTTCGACCATATCTAGATAAGCTAAATCGTCACTATTTCCTTTCCAAGACCAGCCTAGATACCCAACACCTTTTGCTTGAGAGTAGCTCATGATTGTCTTGTAATCGATTGGACCATTTGTGTGTTTAATACCAAATTCACCGATACATAACGGTGCCCCAACGGCTAATGATGAGTCAATATTGTTCTGTACAGCACCGTAGGCACCAGCATATTCGTACATGTGAATAGAGAACATGATGTTCTTTTGTGAGTCAGATTGAAGGACACTTTGACCTGCATCAGCAATTGATTTTGGATATTGTCCCCAGCCAGCACAATCAACCATAATAGTGTTTTTAATGCCGGCGTTACGCAGTTCTGGAATGACTGACTGATAACCTGAAGCCCAGTTTGAACTATCCCAAGCCCCACCCCATTCATTAGCAATGTTCAAAATAACATTTGCTTCGTTTCCAATGAGGGCGTTTTTCATTTCAATCCAATAATTTGCCGCATTTTCCAAATCTTGGATGTTATCAGAACCCGTAGCATCGTGTGCTTCAACGATTGCAATCAAGTGGTTGTCTTTACAAAGTTGCAATAATTTTTGAATTTCAGCAAGTGATGTTTTGCTGTATTGTTGCCCGTCACCCATGACGATGCGAATACAGTTGGCACCTGTTCTTGCGATTGCAGGGATAGCAGTATCTTCTTGTCCTTTATACCAAGCATATGGGTAGTTGATACCACGCATGATAAATGGATTTCCTTTGGCATCGTAAAGTGTTGTGCCACTGGTGTGGAAACCAGTTGTCGTAGTAGGTGTTGTGTCAGAAGGGTTAGTATTTCCACCATCATTTACTTTTGTGAATTCCCATTTTTGGTTTGTGCCATTGGTGTCTGACCACTGTTGGACATTAGCGCCTGCATTTGTCGCACCGTAAGCGACGTCAAGAACTTTTCCGCTAACTGCTGAGACTAACTTGTAAGAGCCATCACCATTATCAACGATTTTCCATTTTTGGCAAGTTCCGTTAGTATCATCCCATTGCTGAACATTTGCACCATCGTAAGTTGCTGCAGAAGCGACGTCGAGAACTTTTCCGCTGTTCACTGATACCAATTTGTAATAACCGTCTCCTGTATCAACGACTGTCCATTTTTGATTGGTACCGTTAGTATCATCCCATTGTTGGACATTAGCGCCCGCATTTTTTGCCCCACGAGCAACATCTAGAACTTTTCCGCTATGTCTAGCTGTGATTTTATAAGTATTCCCTGAAACAATAGCATCAGCTTTTACCTCATGAGCTGACATAGCACCAGTAAGCAAAGCTAGCGCTGTTAATGATCCGACGAGTTTTTTATTCATTAGTTTTCTCCTCTCCCAAATGTTAAAACTAAGTGTTCAATTTAGACATTAATAGTGTTAGTTGTGTAAATCTCCTTTTTGTGACATGTGCTAGTAATTGTATACAAAAACATCAATAAAGTTTCAGGAAGCGCATCCAAAAAGAGTATAACATATTTGAATTAAAAAGTATATATATTAATCGCTGCTTTTTATCAATTTTTTAAAAGACCTTTTTATTTGAATTAACAGCCTAAAAATACCTAAAAAATGAACTTTTTAACTAAGAAAAATAATTTTTTAAAATTTTAAAAAGTGTGGCTTTAATAGTAGAAAAAGAAAAAACACTAAAAAATATAAAGTATTTTTATTTAAATGTATATACTTTTCTAAAATAAAGTGCTATAATGTAAGCGCAAACAAAAAGAAGCTAAATTTAGGAGGGAAAACCTATGAAAAAAGGTTGGCTTACTGTAGGAGTGACTGCACTTGCAGCCGTAACATTAGTTGGTTGTTCAAATGGGAACGCTAAGGATAGTAAAGTGGAAACAATTACTTTCATTAACCACAAGACCGACTGGGAGACTAATGGTAAATGGGATGAGTATCTTGCTGAATTCAATAAAAAGTATCCTGATATCAAAGTCGAAGTTCAGACAATCACTGATTATGCTGGTCAAATGAAAACACGCATGAACAGTAAAGAATATGGTGATGTTTTGATGATTCCTGGTGACATTAGTCCAAAAGACTACGCTAATTTCTTTGAACCCCTCGGAAAAACACAGGATCTATCTGAAAAATATTTAGGTCTTAATGATCGTTCATATCAAGGAACACAATATGGTATTCCAAGTCAGATGAATGCGACTGGTATGGTTGTTAATAAAAAAGTCTTCAAAGATGCGGGAATTAAAGACTTCCCTAAAACTCCAGAAGATTTTATTGCTGCGTTGAAGAAAATAAAAGAAAAAGATAGTGATGTGACACCTCTTTATACCAACTATGCAGCAGGATGGACATTATCTAACTGGGACTTCACTCGTTCAGGAGTAGCAGGTGATCCAGATTTCACCAATAAAATGACGTCTGATACAGCACCTTTCGAGCAAGGTGACACAATGTACACTGTTTACAATACGCTTTATACAGCGGCTAAAGAAGGTCTGGTTGAGTCTGATCCAACGACTAGTGATTGGGAACAATCAAAAGTTGATTTAGCAAATGGAAAAGTTGGGGTTATGGTACTTGGTAGCTGGGCGGTTCCACAAATTCAAGAAGCAAACGAGGATAATGCTGATAATATTAGCTTTGAAGCTTTCCCTGCTACAGCACCGGATGGTAAACAATACATGCCAATTGGTGGTGACTATAATTATGGTATTAACATTCACAGTAAACATAAAAAGGCAGCTCGTAAATTCATCGATTGGATGGTAAATGATTCTAACTATGCTGTTGATAACGGTGGTATTCCTACAGTAAAAGGTGCGAAATATCCAAAAGCTCTTCAAGATAGCCAAGAAGCAGGTGTGGAAGTCCTTGAAGAAAATCCAGCACCAGAAGGTAAAGAATCTCTCTTTAGCGACATTAATAATGAATCTGAATTAGGTATTGGTACTACAGATGCTGAAAAACAACGTATCATTGATTCTGCTATTGGAAATTCAAAAGAATCATTTGACGATATCATGAAAGACTTTAACACAAAATGGGCTAACGCTATTAAAGCAGTTTCTGATAACTAATTTATGTTAGTGAGATGAGACAGTAAAGGAGTTGCAAAAAAGCAGACTCCTTTACTGATGCTCATTGTATGAAATGTTAAGTTATCTTTATCATGCTGGAGGTTATTATGACAAAAAGTAAATTGAGCAAAGAATGGGAAAAACGTCTCTTGGTTTTCTCTTTCACCATCATTCCAGTTCTTCTGTTACTTGTCTTTTCATATTATCCATTGATAAAAATGATTCAATATAGTTTGACGGATTGGAACGGATAC
This sequence comes from Streptococcus sp. UBA4344, assembly GCF_002393675.1. Classification (NCBI taxonomy): domain Bacteria; kingdom Bacillati; phylum Bacillota; class Bacilli; order Lactobacillales; family Streptococcaceae; genus Streptococcus; species Streptococcus sp. UBA4344. The sequence goes on along the minus strand of NZ_DGTE01000032.1, from coordinate 11,889 downwards.
AGTCAAGAATCGAATTTTGTTGGGGTAAATAACTACAAAACAGTACTTACAAACCCAAATTATTTTTCAGTCTTTAAGACAAGTCTCTATTATTTCATTGCGACATTTTTCCAATTAGGAATCGCGCTGCTATTTGCGACAATTCTATCTTTCAAGGTGAAATTTGCCAACCTTTGGAAAGGAATTCTGTTCTTCCCATACCTTCTAAATGGTGTTGCGATTGGCTTTATCTTCCTTTATTTCTACAAAGGTGGGGGAACACTTGATACAGTTTTGAAAGCTATTGGTCTTGGTGACCAAATCAAACTGTGGCTTGGGGATCGTTCGATTAATAATATTTCGCTTGCCTTTACATCAATCTGGCGTTATACAGGTTTTAACTTCTTGGTTTTCTTAGGGGCGATTCAGTCTATTAACCCTGAAGTTTATGAAGCAGCTGAGATTGACGGTGCCAACCGTTGGGACCAATTCAGATACATTATCATTCCAAGTATCCGAAATATTGTCTTTCTTAATATCATCTTGGGTGTCAGTGGTTCATTAAGCGTTTTTGATATTCCATATATCATGACAGGAGGTTCAAATGAAACGTCAACTTTCGTTATTCAAACCATTGATACAGCCTTTAAGTACAATAAAGTTGGTTTGGCATCGGCTATGGCAATCATCCTCTTATTTATCGTGATTGTTGTTTCTTTGATTCAAAAAGTTGTCACAAGTGAAAGGAAGACAGTCAAATGAAAAGGAAAAAAATAACAGTTGGAAAAATTCTTCAGTATTTCATTTTGTTGCTTGGGGCAACGGTGGCGCTTTTGCCAATTCTAGTAGTCTTTATCGGTTCTTTTAAATCAAATACAGAATTCTTAAGTACAGGTGTTTTGGAATTGCCAAAATCCCTAGATTTTTCAAACTATAAAACGGCTTTTGTAAATGGGCAAATGTTGCTCGGCTTTAAAAATACTTTGATTATCTTTGTGGTTAGTATGGTTGGAAAATTAACTCTTGCCTCAATGTTTGCTTATGCGGTTAGCCGATTTGATTTTAAACTGAAAAAGCTTATCTTGACGCTCTTTATGCTTGCTATGCTAATTCCTGGTATTACCAGCCAAGTGGCCACTTTCCAAATCATCAATTCACTTGGATTGTTTAACAAGATTTGGTCAGTTATCTTGCTCAATTTGGGGACTGATGTCATTTCTGTCTACGTCTTTTTACAATACCTAGATGAAATTCCAATTTCTCTGGATGAATCAGCTTATCTGGATGGTGCTAGTCATTTTGGCATTTTCTGGCGCATCATTCTTCCAAATTTGAAAGCGCCGATTGTGACTATGTTAATCATCAGTGGTGTCGGTGTTTACAATGACTTTTACAATCCTTTCCTTTATATGCCAGACCGTAATTTGAAAGTTATTTCAACAGCGCTCTTTGCCTTTAAGGGACCTTACGGAACCAATTGGCCTGTTATTTTGGCAGGGGTTGTCATCGTTATTTTGCCAATTTTAATTGTCTTTTTATCACTTCAAAAGTACATCTACAATGGTGTTGCTGGTTCAGTAAAATAGAAAGATTTAGAAGTTGTCTAGAAAGGAACAGCTATGACCGAAAAATCATCGCGTTTGATAGACGCTGTTAATTTAGTTTATACCGTCATGAAGGGCTCAGTGCTCTTCTGGCTGGCTTTGCTAAGTAGAGGTCTTGTCTATGGCTGGGTCTTTGCTATCAAAGTTATTTTGCAGTATTTTGCATCTGATAATCCACAGGATATACGATTCAGAGATTTCATAAAGCAAGTAGAAGAAGTAGCTTATGCTAAAGTGATTTCGGCTATGATGACTTTCTTCTTTAGCTTGGGATTGACTGGTTGGCTACTTAGTCTGGTCAATATAAGCCAGCTATCGTTTGCCATGTTTTATATTGGTGGGCTTGCTTGGCTAGTCTGGTTAGTTATCGTGATTTATTACGTTAAAACACAGTCGTCAAGCGGAGAAAATCAGCTTTATCAAGTCCTTCTTGAGATGAAACGAGACTTTCAAAAGGTTATCTTAATTTTTCTTCTTGCTTTTATCTTTGTGTGGTTAACATTAACTAAAACAATGTTGGGGTGGTTATTATTCCCAGGAATTTATTTTTATCTTGTTGAACGTATTCAAAAAGTCCATTTTAAAGGAGTCGAGTCATGATTCACATTAATGAAGAAGAACAGTCTTTTCATTTGACTAATGGAAAAGTATCGTATGTGTTTAGAGTAATGGAGAGAACAGGGATTTTAGAGCAATTATATTGCGGACCTGCCATTTCTGATTACGAATCGTTTACCTTTTTGATTGAGCGTGAAATTCGCCCAGGAAATAATCTTTATATGGGGTCGAGCTTAATGTCGCTTGAGCATATTAAGCAAGAGTATCCCGTATTTGGGACGACGGATTTTCGTTATCCTGCTTTAGAAATTCAATATCCGACGGGAGATTTGATTTCACATTTTCGCTATGTGGGCTATCGTATTGAAAAAGGAAAAACGGTAACGGGTGCTCTTCCAGGGACTTTTGGAAATGAAGAAGATGTTGAAACGTTGATTGTTTGTTTGAAAGATGACTATGCTGATTTAGAGCTTGAATTGCATTATGCGATTTATGCGAATTATCCTATCATTACGCGTCAGCAAAAAATCATTAACAAGGACACACAAACGGTCTCGATTAAACGTTTTGCTAGTTTTAGTTTAGATCTTCCAAATGAGAATTATGACTGGGTTCATTTAGATGGTGCTTGGGCGCGTGAAAATCATTTATCACGTAGCTCCATTCAAAAAGGTATCCAAAATATTTCAAGCACGAGAGGTCACAGTAGTCACATGCATAACCCATTCTTTGCTGTTTGCTCACCACAAACGTGTGAAAACAGTGGACTTGTTTATGGTTTTAGCTTGATTTATAGTGGAAGCTTTTTAGCCCAAATTGAATCCGATAATTATAATACCTTACGCATACAAATGGGTATTAATCCTTTTCAGTTTGATTGGAAACTGCGACCAGGGCAGCTGTTTGAATCTCCTGAAGCTGTCATGGTTGTCAGCCAATCAGGCTTTAATGGAATGAGTCAGGCTTTTCATGATTTTTATAGAAATCATTTGATTCGAAGTTCATGGAAAAATAAAAAACGACCTATTTTGTTAAATAGTTGGGAGGCGGTGTATTTCGATTTTGATCAAGAAAAGATTTTAAAAGTAGCTGAAGAAGCTAGCAAATTGGGTATCGAACTTTTTGTTCTTGATGATGGCTGGTTTGGCAAGCGAAATAGTGATACAGGTTCACTTGGTAACTGGACAGAAAACAAGGAAAAATTACCAGACGGACTTGCTCATTTAGCTAAGGCTATCAAAGAAAAAGGAATGCTATTTGGACTTTGGTTTGAGCCAGAAATGGTATCAGATGATACTGATTTGTTTGAAGAGCATCCAGATTGGGTCATCGGCAATCCAGAAAAAAATATTTCGCATGGTCGTAACCAATTTGTCCTTGATTTTGGAAATTCTGAGGTAGTTGAAGAAATTTACAAACAAATGGCACACTTGTTATCAACGGTGCCAATTGATTACATTAAGCTAGACATGAACCGCTATATTTCAGAAAGCTTTTCGAATCATTTGCCTAGTGAGCAGCAAGGTGAGGTCAATCATCGTTATATTTTAGGTGTCTATAGTTTGTATGAAAAACTAAATCAAGCATTTCCTGATGTTTTGATTGAGTCTTGTGCAGGTGGCGGGGCACGTTTTGACCCTGGAATGCTTTACTACTCACCACAAATCTGGACAAGTGATGATACAGATGCAGTGGAACGTTTGAGTATTCAGTGGGGAACATCGATGGTCTATCCTTTGTCGACCATGAGTGCCCACGTATCAGCAGTTCCTAATCATCAAGTAGCACGTGTGACTTCGCTTGATATGCGAAAAGATGTTGCCATGTTTGGTGTATTTGGCTACGAATTGAACCCTTTGTCTTTGACAGCAGAGGAAAAAGAAACTGTTAAAGCGCAGATTGAAGAATATCATGCCTATCAAGAATTGATTCAAAATGGTATTTTCTATCGTTTGGATTTGACAGATAAGAATCATGTTGGTTGGATGGTTGTTAGTCGAGATAGAAGCGAAGCTTTAGTTGGTTACTATACCATTTTAGCGCAGCCAAATCCTTCTTATGAACGTCTTAAATTAGTTGGACTAAAAACCGATGCTGCTTACCAAGTATCGGAAGCCGATGATAAAAGTATCCGATTTGGTCGTGATTTAGAAACGGTAGGTATCATTTTAGGAAAAAATTATATTGGAAGAGAAAATGATTATTGGTCACGCGAAATGCCGGGTGACTTTTATGGAAAAATGTATCATTTGCAAGAAATTGTCAAATAACATTTGGAACTTCGAGGCTTCTAGTTTACAATATAGATAAACAAAAGAGTAAGTACATGAACGAAGGAGAAGAAATGGAAAAATACAACCTTATTGCAAATGATGTTCGCAAGAAAATTTTAGAAGGTGTATATCAACCAAATGAGCAATTACCCTTTGAAAAAGATTTTTGTAAAGCATATAAAGTTAGTAAAATGACGGTCAAAAAAGCTCTAGACATTTTAGTTGCAGAAGGGTTGATTTACAAGCGCCGTGGTGCTGGTACCTTTGTCATGGATTTATCGGTTGAAAAAATGGAAAAAATGCTGATGGATATTCAAATGATGGGGACAACAGCTTTTTATCCAGACAAAAAAATTACAAGTCGCGTGATTGATTTTACAGTTGTAAAAGCAAACGCTGAAATTGCAGAGAAGTTAAAAATAAAAGAAACAAGCTTTGTTTATAAAATTCATCGTGTTCGTTTGGTTGATGATAAACCAACAGTTATTGAAGAAACTTACATGCCAATTGATTTGATTACAGGTTTGAAAATCGAGCATGTGGAAAATTCGATTTATGATTACATTGAAAATGACCTTGGCTTGAAGATTCAATCTGGTCACCGAACCATTACGGTTCGACGTGCGACAGATGAAGAAGCTGACTACTTGGCACTTGAACAAGGTGATCCTGTAGCAGTAGCTGTTCAAACAGGTTATTTAACAAATGGAGCTGCGTTTGAATACTCAATTAGTACGCATCGTTATGATGAATTTTCATTGGAGATTGTTTTAACACATCGTTAGCAGTGATCTTGCTACGTAGAAATGGAGAAGAAAATGAATTTAGTCGTGTTTGATATTGGTGGAACTTCTGTGAAATATGGCCATTACCAAGACAGTGCCATTGATAAAAAAGGTTCCTTTCCAACTCCCAAAACTTGGGAAGAAATGAAAGAAAACTTGTATCGTGTCTTTACAGAATTATCAGATGCTGATACCAAAGGAGTTGCTATCTCTAGCCCTGGTGCTGTGGATACTGAAGAAGGTGTGATTAAAGGCTTCAGTGCTATCCCATACATTCATCATTTCAAGATTATTGATGAATTGGAAGCAATGTTTGGCCTACCTGTGACCATCGAAAATGATGCTAACTGTGCAGGTCTAGCTGAAAGTCAATTTGGTATCGGAAAAGACAGTAAAAAATCAATTTACTTCATTCTTGGGACAGGTATTGGTGGTGCGGTTTGCCTTGATGGTAAATTGTACAAAGGAAGTAGCCTTTACGGTGGTGAATTTGGTTTCATGATTATCAAAGACGGCATTACGCTTAGTAACCTAGCTAGTCCCGTTGCCGTGGCTAAAAAATATGCTAAAGAACATGGCTTGACTGATTTTACTGGCAAAGATTTATTTGATTTGGCAGATGCTGGCAATAGCGATGCGAAGGCTGCCTTGTCAGAAATGTATGATGTCATTGCTATCGGCATTTTTAACTGCCTTGTCAGCATTAACCCTGATTTGGTCGGTATTGGTGGCGGTATTTCTGCGCGTGAAGATTTGGTGCCAGAACTTGAAAAACGTCTGCAAAAATTGGTCGAAAAAACCGATGCTCACGGATTAGAATACCAAGTGAAAACTTGCCAATTCCAAAATGACGCCAATCTATTAGGGGCTGTTTCTAACTTTTTGAATAGTAAGTGAGGAACCAGTCATGGAAATTCGTCAACATGATCATCTTGTCTTTTTTGGTGATAGTATCACTGAGTGGGGACGAGATAAGAACAATCCAGAAAGTCTAGGCAATGGTTATGTGAGTCTAGTGGTTGCAGATATCCTAGAACATCATCCTGATTTGAAGCTCCAATTTTTTAATCGAGGAATTGGTGGCAATAAAGTTCAAGATTTGGTAGACCGAGTGGAGGACTGCCTATCTTGCCAACCTGATGCACTTGTTTTAATGGTTGGGATTAACGATGTTTGGCACCTTGTTGGAAAAGATGGCTTTGCTAGTTTAGCTGAGCAAAAGCGCTTTGAAACTACCTACCGAAAATTATTGCAAACCTTAAAGGATGCAGGAATTGACCGCATTTTGCTAATGGAACCTTATGTTCTTGATTACCCAGAAGACCGTATAGAGTGGCGACGTGATTTGGATCCAAAAATACAGATTGTACGTCACTTAGCGCGTGAGTTTAAGTTAGAATTGATTCCGCTTGACGGGCTGATGAATGAGCAAGCTCTTCGCAGTGGCAGACGAGAATTAACTGGTGAAGATGGTGTTCATCCGACTTTGGCAGGGGCGATGGTCATTGCCCAAGAAATTTTGAAACGTCTTACTTTTGTTTATTAAAGTGGAGGGATTAAATGAGAATTGAAGATGCTTTAAGACAATGGGGCGATTATCAAGGCCGTCAAGACAAACCAGCTGATTTTGATGCGTTTTGGGCAAAGGCTAAAAAAGAAGTGGAAATGTTAGGGACAGATTGTGAGTTGGTTCCAGCGGATTTTACTTCAAGTGTGGCAGATTGTTATGACCTGTTTTTCACAGGGGTTTATCAGTCTAGAATTTACGCACAATTGCTTTTACCTAAAACATCACAGCAGAAATTTCCCGTGATTTTTCAATTTCACGGCTATCATAGCGATGTTGGTGACTGGTCAGATAAATTAGCTTTGGTGGCAGAAGGTTACGCCATCGTAGCCATGTCTGTTCGTGGACAAGGTGGTAAATCAGAAGACCATTTGCAAACAAATGGTGGAACCTTAAAAGGACATCTGATTCGAGGGATTGAAGACGGAGCCGAAAATCTTTTTTATCGTGCGGTTTTTCAAGATGTCTATCAATTAACGCAAGTAGTTAGTCAGCTGTCTTTTGTGGATTCTTCGCAGATGATAGCTTACGGTGTTTCGCAAGGCGGTGCTTTAGCTTTGGTTTGTGCGGCATTGTGCCCGACGATTAAACGGGTGTTTGTGCAATATCCATTTTTAAGTGATTATCGCACAGCTTACAGTCTTGATGTCACTCAATCAGCTTATGAAGAATTAGCTTATTATTTCCGCTTTCGTGACCCTTTGCATGAAAATGAAGAAAAAGTTTTTGTGACGCTTGATTATGTAAATATTCAGTATATGGCTGACTGGATAAAAGCAGATGTTGTCTGGGCGATGGGCTTAGAAGACCGAGTTTGTCACCCCAAAACACAATTTGCTGTTTATAACCACGTTCAAGTACCGAAAAAACTTTATTTTTACCCAGAATACGGTCACGAATACTTGCCAAAATTTAATGACATAATTCATCAAACTTTGATTAACGATTAAAAAGTTGACCTGAACAGTTTTGGTTCAGGTCTTTTTGGGTGATGCATTGGTATTTTGGGGCGTTTAGTGTTAAAATAATATACAATATAAATCTGTATGCAAAAGAAGAGGTCCTTATGGCAAAAATTGTGAATTTGACGGGTGAAGAGGTCGTTGCCCTAACGGCCCAATATATGAGTGAATCTGATGTGGCAATTGTTCAGAAAGCATTAGATTATGCGACTAAAGCACATATTTCCCAAGTTAGACAATCAGGTGAGCCTTACATTATTCATCCTATTCAAGTTGCTGGTATTTTAGCAGATCTTCATCTTGATGTGGTGACAGTGGCTTGTGGTTTTTTGCATGACGTTGTTGAAGATACTGATATCACTTTGGATGAGATTGAGGCGGAATTTGGTAAAGATGTCCGTATTATCGTAGATGGCGTTACAAAACTTGGTAAAGTTGAGTACAAATCACATGAAGAACAGCTTGCTGAAAATCACCGCAAAATGTTGATGGCTATGTCTAAGGATATCCGTGTGATTTTGGTAAAATTGGCAGACCGTCTCCACAATATGCGTACTTTGAAGCATCTTCGTAAGGACAAACAAGAACGCATTTCACGTGAAACCATGGAAATCTATGCTCCACTGGCTCATCGTTTGGGGATTAGCCGTATCAAATGGGAATTGGAAGACTTGTCTTTCCGTTACCTTAATGAAATTGAGTTCTATAAGATTTCTCACATGATGAATGAGAAACGTCGAGAACGTGAAGCTTTGGTTGATGAGATTGTTAAGAAAATCAAAGACTACACTGAAGAACAAGGTCTTTACGGCGATGTTTATGGTCGACCAAAACACATTTATTCTATTTATCGCAAGATGCGTGATAAAAAGAAACGTTTTGACCAAATCTATGACTTGATTGCCATCCGTTGTATCATGGAGACACCTAGTGACGTTTATGCTATGGTTGGTTACATTCATGAGTTGTGGCGTCCAATGCCGGGCCGCTTTAAAGATTACATTGCCGCCCCTAAAGCTAATGGTTATCAGTCAATTCACACGACTGTGTATGGACCAAAAGGACCAATCGAAATTCAAATCCGTACTAAAGAAATGCACCAAGTTGCTGAATACGGGGTAGCCGCTCACTGGGCTTATAAAAAAGGGATTAAAGGCAAGGTAGACAGCCAAGAACAAGCTGTCGGTATGAGTTGGATAAAAGAGTTGGTTGAATTGCAAGACGCCTCAAATGGTGATGCGGTAGACTTTGTCGACTCAGTTAAACAAGATATCTTCTCAGAACGTATCTACGTCTTCACCCCAACAGGTGCTGTGCAAGAATTGCCAAAAGATTCAGGACCAATTGATTTTGCTTATGCTATCCACACTCAAGTTGGTGAAAAGGCCGTCGGTGCTAAAGTTAATGGCCGTATGGTACCACTAACAGCTAAACTAAAAACAGGTGATGTAGTCGAAATTGTGACTAATCCAAATTCATTTGGACCAAGCCGCGACTGGATTAAGATTGTTAAGACAAACAAAGCCCGTAACCGTATCCGTCAATTCTTGAAAAATCAAGATAAGGAATTGTCCGTCAACAAAGGTCGTGAACTTTTGGTGGATTATTTCCAAGATCAAGGCTATGTGGCTAATAAATACCTTGATAAAAAACACCTTGAAGCTATTTTGCCACGCTTTAGTGTCCGTAGTGAAGAAGCTCTTTATGCGGCCGTTGGATTTGGTGAAATTAGCGCAGCTGCTGTCTTTAATCGATTGACTGAAAAAGAACGCCGCGAAGAAGAACGTGCTAAAGCGAAAGCTGAAGCAGACGAATTGATGAACGGTGGCGAAATCAAGACAGAAAACAAAGATGTCTTAAAAGTTCGTAGTGAAAACGGCGTTATCATCCAAGGGGCTTCGGGTCTCTTGATGCGTATCGCCAAATGTTGTAACCCAGTTCCAGGTGATCCAATTGAAGGTTATATTACCAAAGGTCGTGGAGTTGCTATCCACCGTGCAGACTGCCATAATATCAAGAGTCAAGAAGGGTACGAACAACGTCTGATTGAAGTTGAATGGGATGATACTTCTTGCGCCAATAATGATTACATAGCTGAAATTGATATTTATGGTTTGAACCGTTCAGGGCTTCTAAACGATGTTCTTCAAGTCCTTTCAAATGTTACTAAGAATATTTCAACTGTCAATGCTCAGCCAAGTAAGGATATGAAGTTTGCTAATATCCACGTCAGCTTCACGATTCCTAACTTGACAGAATTAACAGCGGTTGTTGATAAAATTAAAATTATCCCAGACGTTTATTCCGTTAAACGTACCAATGGGTAGGAAATCATAAAAGGAAATCTAGGGTAAAAGTCCTGGATTTCCTTTTTTTATTTTTCTGAAAATGGTAAAATGACAGTAATGAAAGCGAATTTATTTTCAGAAAGGATTAGACATGAAAGTAGTCATTCAGCGTGTAAAAGAAGCGCAAGTTGTGATTGAGGATGAGCTTGTTGGAGATATCAATCAAGGATTATTATTGCTAGTTGGAGTAGGACCAGATGATACCCAAGAAGATCTTGATTATGCGGTGCGTAAAATCACTAATATGCGTATTTTTTCAGATGATATGGGCAAGATGAATTTGTCAGTTCAAGATATTAAGGGAAGTATCTTGTCAGTATCTCAATTTACTTTGTTTGCTGATACAAAAAAAGGAAACCGCCCTGCATTTACAGGAGCTGCTAAGCCTGATAAAGCATCAGCAATGTACGATACTTTCAATGAAGCTTTAGCCCAATTTGTTCCCGTTGAAACTGGTGTTTTTGGTGCAGATATGCAAGTTAGCCTTGTTAATGATGGACCTGTTACCATTATCTTGGATACACAATCGCGGTAAGTCTAGATTGGAGAAGAACGGAGGTGGAGTATGTCACTAGAGAGATTATTTCCAGAAGCTGTTGAAGCTGGAAAAGTTGAGCATTCAGAAGAATGGGTAGCTGTTGAAGAAAATGGTCAAACCTATTACCTTCCTTTAGCAAATCTTAGTGAGCGAGAAAAAGCTCTTTTGGCTTTGAAAAATGATGGCATCTTAGATGATAAGGTGACTGAAAATCCTTGGTATCGTTACTTAGTCCAAGATGATTTAAGCCTGGCACAAGATTACAAATCCCTTCAAATCATTTATATCGATCACAAGGAGGCCTTGCCAGAAGAGTTATTTGATTTTTTTACAACACTATTGCCAAATTTGCTTGCGCCTGTAGTGATTTCAAAGACTCGGACCTTGCTTATTCTGAATCAAGAAGAATTAATTGAAGCAGAAGAATTAATGAATGATGTGCTACCAACTTTGGAAAGTGACTTTGGGATTAAGTTGACGATTTTCTTTGGTAATGTGTGGTGTAAGTTTCAGGCAGATGATTTACCTGCTTTTTACAGAGAAGAAAGCCGCTTATTTGCCAATATGAGACATTATCGTGGTAATGAACGGACGATAAGTTTTTCACAAATGTTGCTTTTGGCCTATGCACATCAGCTTGATTTGCCAGCTATTAAGCATAAAATTCTACAAGCGATTGATGACAGTAAAGATATCAGAATGATTATTATGACCATGTGGCAAGAACAAGGAAATCTTGCTAAAACGGCGCAAAGTCTTTATATTCATCGTAATTCTCTCCACTATAAACTTGAAAAGTTTCGCCTATTATCTGGGCTAAATTTAAAGAATCTTAATGATTTGGCTTTTTCTTATTTGTTAATTATGGAAAATTAGATTTTGGGCACATTGCACAAAAAATCTTGTAACTCCTGACTATGGTTTGTAAGCGTTATCTTTGTTATAATGAAGCCACATAGATCAAAGGAGTTAAAAAATGGTAGAACTTAATCTTAATCATATTTACAAAAAATACCCAAATGCAAGCCACTATGCTGTTGAAGATTTCGATCTTGACATTAAAGATAAAGAATTTATCGTTTTCGTTGGACCTTCAGGTTGTGGTAAATCAACAACTCTTCGTATGGTAGCTGGTCTTGAAGATATCACAGAAGGTGAACTTAAAATTGATGGTGAAGTTGTTAATGACAAAGCACCAAAAGACCGTGACATCGCCATGGTTTTCCAAAACTATGCCCTTTATCCGCACATGACTGTTTATGATAACATGGCATT